>JALQWE010000034.1 GCA_023258825.1 Planctomycetaceae bacterium
GGACTGATTCATATCTCCCAACTGGCCGATCACTTCGTGCGTGATCCATCAGAAGTGGTCGCCGTCGGGCAGATTGTGAAAGTGACGGTCCTCGAAGTCGACACTGCCCGTCGCAGGATTTCGCTCAGCCGCAAAGCCCCAGCCGGCTCAAAACGCCCCACGCCGTAACAAATCCCGCAACAGACCAGACGATGGCAGGTGACCAGTTTGCCCAATGCAACTGGATCACGTTGCTCATTTCGTTGTGCGCTCCGATTGTCAGATTCTGTGAGTTTCTGTGCGGCGCCCGCATCACGGGACTGTGGAACGGGGCAAAACACCGACGTCCGATTTCCCCGGGATCGGACCGCCATGAACCTCTCAATCGGTAGAGATCCGCGGCGGCCGCACCGTGACGAGCGGCTTTTGTTGGCATCAAATGCTCCGGACCGATAGAATTTGGAACTCCGGACGGCTGAACGCAACCTGCAGCAATCAGTCGCCGTGCCACCCCGCTCAGGTGCCGGTCTGCAAAGACAGAGGGCCCTGAACGCGTCCTGCCCGCTTTCCACACTGTCACTCTGGCCGGATTCCACGCATGAATGCTCGTTTCTTCCTGATCCCCGGGCTGCTGACTTTGCTGACACATTCTGCTTCTCCGGCAGAAGACCGTGTCCTGCACACCTTTGAACGAAAACAGCTATCGGATGTGTACTACTCCGAAGGAATCTCAGCCGGCGATCTGAACAACGACGGTCACACCGACATTGTTTACGGCCCGCACTGGTACGCCGGCCCGGACTACCAGCAGAAGCAGGAAATTTATCCGGCCGTTCCTCAACCGCGTGAACGGTACGCGGACAACTTTTTCAACTGGGTTTCTGACTTCGATGGGGACGGTTGGAACGACATCCTTGTGGTCGGTTTTCCAGGCACACCCGGCTTCGTTTATCGCAATCCCGGCAAGGATGGCCTGACCGGGCTCTGGGACCGCTTTCAGGTGGCGGATTCGGTCAGCAACGAGGCCCCGCAGTTCACGGACGTAACGGGCGACGGTAAGCCGGAATTAATTTGTACGCGTGAAGGGCACTACGGATATTATGTGGCAAATCCGAAATCGCCTCTGGACGCCTGGAGTTTTGTTTCGGTCTCTGAAAAGATTGCTCCGATCCCTTTCGGCCACGGCCTGGGTGCTGGCGATGTCAACGGCGACGGTCGCATCGACCTGATTGCGACCGATGGCTGGATGGAACAACCACTGCAGGGCGCTGCGACAGACATCTGGAAGTTCCACAAGTATCCCTTTGCTCCTTCCGCCGCTGACATGTTTGCCGTCGATGTTGATGGCGACGGAGACTCGGATGTGATCACCGCCTTGCAGGCTCACGAGTACGGGCTGGCATGGTACGAGAATACCGGGGTCACGGACGGCGAAATCCAGTTTACGCAACACTTGATCATGGGGCGTACGGCGGCCGACAACGCGTATGGTGTCGTCTTTACTGAACCACATGCAGTAAAGATCGCAGACATCAATCAGGATGGTCTTCCGGACATCGTGACGGGCAAGACTTACTGGTCCCATCATCGATCCAGTCCAATGTGGGATGCCGGGGCGGTTGTCTACTGGTTCGAACTGCGCAGGTCAGCAGGCAAAGGTGGTCTGACGGAAGTGGACTGGGTGCCACATGCCGCCGACGGCGCATCCGGAATTGGTCGTGGGCTTGTTGTTCAGGACCTGAATGGTGACAAGCTGATCGACATCGCCAGTGGCGGCATGGTGGGAGCCAGTGTCCTGACGCATGTCGCCAGGACAGTCAGTGCTGAGGAATTCGAGGCGGCGCAACCACAGCGTCGCAAAGAGATGGCGGACGGTCTGGATCCCGAAGCCGCGGCAAAGCAGATGAGCGTACCAGCGGGGTTTCGCGTGCAACTGGCCGCGGGAGAACCGCTGGTGCATCAACCGATCGCCATGTGTTTTGATCACAGGGGACGACTTTGGGTCGCCGAAGCGCATACCTACCCCCTGCGTGCAGCGGATGGTCAGGGAAAAGATCGAATTGTGATCTTCGAAGATACGACGGGCGACGGAGTCTTTGATACGTCAAAGACATTTATTGAGGGACTGAATCTGGTCAGCGGACTGGAAGTGGGATTTGGTGGTGTCTTCGTTGGAGCGGCCCCGTATCTGATGTTCATCCCGGACCAGAATGGCGACGACGTTCCCGACACACAGCGTCCCGGCACCGGGGCCATGGGGGCCATCGCCCAGAATGGACTCGCCTTTCCCAAAGACGTGCCTGCCGGAGCGATTGTGCTGCGGGACGGTTTTGGCTGGCAGGACACTCATGAAACACTGAACGCATTCATCTGGGGACCGGACGGCTGGCTGTACGGCTGTCATGGCGTGTTCACACACTCGAAAGTTGGCCGTCCGGGGTCAGCAGACGACAACCGTCTGCCTCTGAACGCCGCGGTTTGGCGCTATCATCCGCAGAAGGACATCTTCGAAGCCTTCATGAACGGCACCAGCAATCCGTGGGGCGTGGACTTCAATGATCGGGGTCAGGCCTTCATCACAGCGTGTGTGATTCCGCATCTGTGGCATGTGATTCAGGGAGCACGATACCAGAGACAGGGGGGACAGCACTTCAACCCCTATACTTACGAAGACATCACCACGATTGCTGACCACGCCCATTACGTCGGCGACATCAAGGACCATGCGTGGTGGGGACATGAACCGCATGCGGCCGGCGCAACTCTGGACGCTGGCGGTGGCCACGCTCACTGCGGCGGCATGATTTACCTTGGTGACAACTGGCCGGACGAATACCGCAATCGCATCTATTTCAACAACGTGCACGGCAACCGCGTGAATTGTGACATTCTGGAACCCGTTGCAGGAACCTCCGGCTGGGTAGGCCATCACGGTCGGGATCTGCTGCTGGCCAACGATCATTACTTTCGTGGGATCAATCTGCGCTGCGGACCGGACGGAACGGTGTATCTGATTGACTGGTACGACAAGAACGCCTGTCACCGCACCAACCCGGAGATCTGGGATCGCACCAATGGTCGCGTGTATCGAATTTCCTGGGGCGTGCCGCAGGCCGTTTCAGTGGATGCCTCGAAATGGGACACAACCGAACTGCTGGCAGCACATGAGCATCGCAATGAATGGCATTCGCGGATGGCCCGGCAGCAGTTGATGCACCGCGGCTGTTCCGCAGAGCTCCGTGAGCAGTTGTGGCAGCGGGCTCAGGACCAGCAGCGTTCAGTGCCCGTTCGCCTGCGATATCTGTGGAGCCTGCATGCGGTGCAGGGCTTGACCGCATCGCAGGTGCAGACGCTGCTGCAGGATCCCGAGGAGTACATTCGCGCATGGACGATCCAGCTGGAGCTGGAAGACCGGGAAACGTCTGCCGAGGTACTGGCCAGACTGGAGTCACTGGGGGCCAGCGACCCGTCAGCAGTGGTCCGACTGTATCTGACATCGGCGTTGCAGCGTCTTCCGGAGAGTTCTCGAATTGGTCTGGCGACGGCCTTGTCGCAGCACGAGCGGGACAACGAAGATCACAATCTGCCGCTGATGCTGTGGTATGGTGTTGAACCACTGGTCACAGCCGATCTTGACGCAGCACTCAGGATTGCTGAAACCACAAAGATCCGCAAACTGCAGCGATTCATCATTCGTCGAGCAGCCAGCGATGATCAGTCTGTTCCGGCGGTCGTCGAAATGCTGGGGCGAACAAAAGCTGTCGAGCAGCAGCAGTTGATCCTTGAAGAGATGATGGCGGCCTTTGAGGGCCGGGTTGATATTCCCATGCCCTTTGCGTGGACCGCCACATGGGAGCAACTGCAGAAGAGCGAATCCGAAGCCATCCGGGATCGTGCGGACCAGCTGGCCGTGATCTTCGGTGACCGTCGAGTGTTCGGCACACTCCGACGCCTGCTGGCTGATGAAAAAGCCGCCATGCCACGGCGGCAGCGAGCCCTTGCAGTGCTGGTCAAAGGGCAGGACCGCGACTCCACCGCAACGCTGCTCAGCGACGCGGTTCTGAGTCAGGCCGAGCTGCAGGGCCCCGCGATTCGAGCCTTGTCAACTCTGGGAGATGACAGAACCCCCACGGTTCTGCTGAAGCAGTACGCGACACTGTCCGCCGCGGCACGTGCTGACGCCGTCAGTACGCTCGTCTCACGCCCAGGATGGACTCGGCAATTGCTGGACGCTATCGGCAGTGGCGAAATTCCCGGCAGCGATCTGCACGCATGGCACGTACGGCAGATTCTGACGTTCAAAGATGACGAGCTGACAAACCTGCTGCGAAAGAACTGGGGAGAAATCCGGGAGTCCTCGGCCGACCGGAAGGCGGAGCAGGAAACGTGGAAGCAGTATCTGACAGCGAAGGAGCTTGCCCGGGGCAGCGCCGGAAACGGTCGTCGCATCTTTTCGAAGACCTGCCAGAACTGTCATCGTTTGTTTGGAACGGGTGGAGAAATCGGTCCGGACATCACTGGATCCAATCGCGCCAATCTGGATTACATCCTCGAAAATATACTCGACCCAAGCGCCGTTGTCGGACGCGACTACCAGGTCACCGTGCTGGCACTGCAGGATGGCCGAGTCATTCAGGGGATGCTGAAAAAGGAAACAGACAGTGCTTTGACCATTCAGACCATCAACGATCAGGTTGTGATTCCAAAGTCAGAGATTGAGGAACGCAGCCTCAGCAACACCTCGATGATGCCTGAACGCCAGCTGGATTCACTGACGAAGGATGAAGTGCGGGACCTGATCCGGTACCTCGCCAGCCCGGGGCAGGTCGCCCTGTCCGGTCCGAGGTCACCGATCAACCCGGCCACGGGCCGTGTTCCGGGAGCTCAGGAAGGCGAAGCCCTGAAGATCGTCGAAAAGACGGCTGGCAATGCCATCAGCCAGGGAATGGCCGCATTCCGGGCAGATCGCTGGAGCGGCAATGATCAGCTGTGGTGGACTGGCGCCGGCCCAGGAGATCGACTGGGAGTGGAAATCGTTGTCGAACAGGACGGACTGTGGGACGTGGAACTGGTGATGACTCGAGCTCGGGACTATGGCATCGTCAAAGTCCTGATCGACCAGACCGTACTGGACCCCGGCGTCGACCTGTTCAATGATCCGGACGTCGTGACGACGGGCGTGCTGACATGGAATCGGATTCCCCTATCGAAGGGTGTTCACCGACTGACGCTGGAGATTACCGGCGCCAACCCGGCGGCTCAGAAATCGCACATGGTCGCCATTGACTACGTGCGACTGGTCCCTGCGGTCGAAAAGCCGGCCGCAAACCCTTAACGGCGCAAACGGGCTGAAGATCAAAGTGTCTCTGTTGTCATCGGGATGAAGAACCACCCGACCGAGTTCGCGCGTGGACAAATGGCCGCGGTCGACTGGCAACTTTCCGGAAAGTCAGGCTCCTGTGCAAATGTTGAGCATGAAACTGGTTGTGTGGTCTCTGGCCACAGTCGGAACGTGGATTGGTCTCGGGTTGCCGTCGTGCCTCGCACAGTCGCCCGGTCCAGCCGAACCGCTGCCTGCCGGACTGCGCATCTGGCTGGACGCCAACGCCCCGGTGAACGACCGCAAGCCGGGGGATCTGCAGGCACAGCTGAAAAATCTGGCCGGCGGCACAGCGGATTTCGTGCAGCCGGACGCCCAGCGTCAGCCCCGTGCGTTGCGACAGGCCGACACATGGTTCCTGAGATTTGACGGTGAGAATGACTATCTTCGCCTGGAAAACACCGGTCTGCGTGCCTCATCGGTTTCGGTATTTCTGGTGGCCGCCCCCCACTCCAACGCCGGTGACTTTCGTGGCCTGTTCGCGGCCAATGCGCCGGAACGGCGAGACTACGAATCCGGATTGACTCTGGATCTGGGTCCCGGTCCGGGACGAGCACTGGATCAGATCAACGTGGAAGGCCGCGGGTTTGGAGGTGCCAGCGACTTGCTGACCACATCCGCACCATTCGGAACGGTCCATGTGCTGGAAATGGTCGCCGATGCAGTTGCCCGTCGCATTCAGTTTCGCATGGATGGTCGCCTTGAGGGAGAACGCGTCTGGGAACCAGCCGAGCTGGCACTTGAGCAGTTGACACTCGGAGCCCGGTACTACACCAACGGACCGGGAGCTCAGCAGGTCCGCGGGCCCTTCCAGGGAGATCTGGCAGAACTCCTTGTCTTTGACCGAGTCGTGTCGGAGAGTGAAGCGGAACAACTGAGAAACTGGCTGCTGCAGAAATATGCGAAGCTGGCAGCGGACTTGCCCGGAACTCTGCCCACCAACGCAACGGTCGGAGTTCCACTGGTTCCGGCAGTGAACCCACCGCCGATTCAGATGCTGGTGCCGGGGTTTGATGTCACAGAACTTCCCGTTCAACTGACCAACGTGAACAACGTGCGTTACCGTGAAGACGGCGTGCTGGTGACGCTGGGCTACAACGGCGATCTGCACCACCTGCGTGATACCGATGCTGACGGGGTCGAAGATTCATCCAGGGTGTTCTACAAAAACACGGGAAGCCTTCGTGGCCCCATAGGGCTGCTACTGACACCTCCCGGATATTCGTACGGTCGTGGAGCCTTTGTTGCATCCAAAGGCAAAGTCACGCTGATCACGGATACGGACGGCGACGACATCGCGGATACAGAGCGGGTGGTAGCCACCGGGTGGCAGGAGATTTCGCAGAATGTGGATGCCACGGGACTGGCCATGGGACCGGACGGCAGTTTGTACTTCGGTCTCGGAACGGCCAACTATGCCAATGCATGGCTGGTTGACGAGCAGGGGCGTTCGGCCTGGGACATTCACAGCGACCGTGGCACGGTTCAGCGTGTGTCCCCGGACTTCAGCGTCCGCGAAACCATCTGCACGGGCATTCGGTTTCCGATTGCGTTTGCCTTTAATGAGCAGGGAGACCTGTTCTGCACAGACCAGGAAGGGGCGACGTGGCTTTCCAACGGCAATCCCCTCGACGAATTGCTCCACATCCGACTGGATTCTCCGGCGGCCGGGGTCAATCCCACGGGCAAACAGCACTTCGGCTTTCCTCCCCGGCACCCGAAATACAACCCGGGGGTCATTGATGAGCCATCGACGTTTGACTTCGGTCCCCAGCACCAGTCCACCTGTGGAATGGTCTTCAATCAGTCGGTGAACGGCGGACCGGTATTCGGTCCCGGCAACTGGTCCGGTGATGCGTTGATTGCCGGTGAATCGCGTGGCAAGATCTGGCGAACCACTCTGATCAAATCGGACGCGGGCTACATCGCAAAGACACAGCTGATCGCCTGCCTGCAGATGCTGACGGTTGACCAGTGTGTGTCTCCTGCCGGGGACCTGATTGTTGCCTGTCACAGTGGCCCTCCTGACTGGGGGACAGGTCCCACAGGGACAGGGCGGCTGTTCAGAATCCGCATGACTCAACCGACGGCTCCGCGTCCCGTGGCTGCGTGGTCAGAAGGCGCACGGGAACTCCGAGTGGCCTTTGATCGACCTGTCGATCCGGCAGCCCTGGCCGGACTTGCAGACCAGTTGATTGTCGAATACGGAAGGCATGTCCGAGCGGGCGATCGATTTGAAAATCTGGTCCCGCCGTACGCAGTGGTCAGAGCACAGCAGCTGCAGCCGCGTCAACGCCTCGCTGTTGGCAGTGCGGCCCTGACCACCGACCTGCGGACTCTGGTGATCAATACCGAGCCGGTTCCCGGTCAAACTCATCTGGCACTTTCCCTGCCCTGGAAATCGTCGGCAATCAGTGAGCGGTCCGTCGACGCACCGCAACATCCTCAGGTGGACGTTGATCTGTCGCCCACCGGCGTTCAGGTACGCTGGGGAGTTGACTGGGCCAGCCCCGTTCCGGGCACGGTCTCTGGCTGGATTCCGCACCCGGACCTGCAGGTGTCACGAACCCTCACGCAGGGTTCCGCCGGCCACGACGGACTGTGGGAACTGCTGCAACAGAATGGAACTCTTGAGCTGAGTGGCAAACTGGACCTGCGCAGCATGTTGCGTCCTGCGATACAGCCAGGCGCCTCCATCGACTACGAATGGCCTGCCGAAACTGTGACGGTGACGGTCAGCGCTGATCGGGAATTTTCTTTGTCCGCAACACTCGCCGACGCATCGCAGACCGCTCTGCCTGTCACCTCCCGCCAGCACGACGGACGCTGGACGGCGACGTGGAGCACACCCAATGACCTGCAGAGTCTCGTCCACTGGACGCTCACGCTGAGAACCAGTTCCGTGCTTCCGCAGATGAGTCTCTCATGGCACACCAACGAAGACAAAACGCAGCGACCGCTCCCCCTGCACCGGCTGGTGTTGCCATGGGTACCAGACCAGGCCCCAACACCGGCTTCGGAAAGCCTCGCGGCTTCAACACGAATCAGGGAGCTTGAAGGCGGCAGCTGGGGCCGCGGGCGGCGAGTCTTCCACAGTGAAGCGGCTGGTTGTTTCAAATGTCATGCCGTAAACGGTACTGGTGCCGTCATCGGACCAGACCTTGGTAACCTGATTCACCGCGACTACGCCTCGGTCATGCGCGATCTTCAGAATCCGGGATTTGCGATCAATCCCGACTATGTCAGCCAGGTGATCGTGCTGAAAGATGGCCGTGTGCTGACAGGCGTTTTGCGGACAGCAGGAGAACAGTGGATTCTGGGGGACACGCAGGGACGTTCAACAGTTCTGGATCGCTCAGAAATTGAAGAAATCAAGCCATCCGCCGTTTCTGTGATGCCGCAGGGAATTCTCGAAAAGCTGTCCCCGGAACAACTGCGGGATCTGCTGACCTACCTGATGACACCGCCACCACGGATGCCACTGGACTCACCCCTGACCGCCCCACCTCTGCGAACTCGCGCCGAAGTCGCTGCTGCCCTTGAAGGCAGTCAGCCCGTCACGCCGCTGCGACCATTGAACGTGGTCCTGATTGACGGCGTCAAGGATCATGGACCCGGCGAGCATGACTATCCGGCATGGAGATCGGCGTGGTACGAACTGTTGTCCTCGGCCGAACAGTTGCAGGTCACTTCGGTGCGCGAGTTTCCGGATGACACGCTGCTGGCCACCGCTGATGTGCTGATCTTCTTCCAGAAGGGCAGTTTCAGTCCCCCGCGTCCGGAAAAACTGGATCAGTTTCTGCAGCGCGGCGGTGGAGCCGTGTACATTCACTGGGCGGTCAACGGCAATGACGAAGTGCAGGAATTCTCCAAACGCATCGGCCTGGCCTCATGGGGCGGCCGAATTGCCTTTCGCCATGGTCCGCTGACGCTGGACATCCACAACACCGACCATCCGATTGTGCGTAACTTTGACCGCCTTCAGTTGTACGATGAAAGTTACTGGAAACTGACAGGCGTCTCGGACGACATCACGCTGTTGGCCAGCAGTGAGGAAGACGGCCAGCAGACTCCGCAGATGTGGGTGCGGGATCATCAACCGGGACGTGTCTTCGTCAGCATTCCCGGACACTACAACTGGACCTTCGATGACCCGCTGTTCCGCATTCTGCTGCTGCGAGGCATTGCGTGGACGGCTCAGGAACCTGTCGACCGTTTCAATGACCTCGTCACTCCGGGAGCTCGAATCAGTCGTTGAGCAGCGGCCGGATTTCCGGAGTTCTGTCACTGTGTTCCTGCCCCCTGCTGGTCATATCAAACTCGCCGCTGACCTTTGATGAATTCTGTGCCACGGAGCGACTCGCGTTCACAGGCCAGGACAAACGGCCACAGTGTGAACGGAAAATTACGTCAACAGAGGGAACGCACATGACGGGAGGACTGCGACGAATTCCATGGCTGATGATCCTGGCCAGCCTGGGAATCACCGTGCTGGGACTCAGTGGTCTGCTGCGAGCGGACGAACTGTATGGGCGCACACAACTGGTGGAACGTCAGTTGATCTGGCTCCTGTTGTCCATTCCAGTCATGGGCATCACCGCAGGGATTCCCTATCGACTGCTGCGTCCCTGGAGTCTGCCGGCGTACGTTGCCTGCCTGGCACTGCTGGTGTTGACGTTGTTCATGGCCCCCATCAACGGCTCGCGGCGCTGGATTCCTCTCGGTCTGTTCGATTTTCAGGCCAGTGAGCCGACCAAACTGGCCTTTATTCTCGCCGTGGCCGCGTGGCTCATGCACCGTCGCACTCAACACACTGTTGTCGGACTGCTGACTCCGGCGGCTTTGGCATTTGTCCCCATGGCACTCATTGTGCTGGAACCGGACCTCGATACCGCGCTGCTGTTCGTTCCTGTTCTGGCCTGCATGCTGTTCACAGCCGGGGCTCGGCTGAAGCACCTCGGCATCGCGGCAGTTCTGGGAATCACCTGCCTGCCATTGTTGTGGAGTCAGATGACGCCGGAACAGAAATCCCGCATCGTCTCTGTGATCATCCAGAAAGATGGCGGCACAGCCCCCGCCGGTGACGGCTTTCACCTGCATCAGTCCAAGCAGGTCCTGGCCCTCGGCGGCCTGCGCGGCAGCCTGTGGCAGGATGAGCCTCCCGTGGATGACCCCACAGCCTGGCAGCTGCCCGCCGCCCGCACGGACTTTGTCTTTGTGATGATTGGAGAAAGATTCGGACTGGCGGGCTGCGCACTGGTCATGCTGCTGTACGCTATCCTGATCTGGGGCGGACTCTGGACCGCCGTGAAAAGCCAGGAACCATGGGGACGGCTTGTGGCCGTCGGCATCACAGTTCTGCTGGGCAGTCAGGTGGTGCTGAACACCGGAATGACCGTCGGCCTGCTGCCGATCACCGGAACCGCGCTCCCCTTGTGCAGTTACGGGGGCAGCAGCCTGCTGTCCACCTATGCCTCCGTCGGGCTGCTGCTCAATATTTGCATGCACCAGACATGGGATGTGGCCGGCCATCCGTTTGCAGCCGGTCGGCTCTGATCCCTATTGCCAGGCTGATATCCCGGAAATCCCCAGGCGATGCTCGTTCCGCGAACGGCCCGGCCTTCACAGCAGATCTCTGCCATTCTTTGCCAGACGTGTTGCTCGTTGAGCCGCCTTCTGCAAGCATCAGCACGCTGCCTGGTGGCGTCAGCGAACCGCCAGAATGGAAGCAAAATTAAAGCACTGGAACCACGGAGTGACCGTGGAATAGCCCGCCTCACGCAGGCGTTGCACATGCGTCTCCAGCGTTTCCGGGATGAGTCGATTTTCGATGGCAGAACGCTTCTGGGCGATTTCCAGATCACTGTATCCGTGAGCACGCTTGAAGTCGTGATGCAGTTCCGTCATCAGGGTTTGCTGAGCAGGATCATCAAAGCAGATTTTCTCTGAAAGCAGCAACGCACCGCCGGGCAATGTTCCCTGGGCGATGGACCGGATAATCGCGGACCGCTCCGCCGGCGGTAGAAACTGCAGCGTCAGGTTCAGCACCACCAGCGAAGCATTTTCCACCTGCACGGACCGCAGATCAGACTCGATGACCTGCACGGCGCACCCCGGCTCCGGGGACTCAGACAGCAGAGTCTTCAGGCGGCTGATCATCGCAGGAGAATTATCTACCGCATGAATTACGGCGGACGCCGGACTACGTCGGCGAATCAGACGAGTTGCTGCACCGAGAGAACACCCAAGGTCCCCGACCGCGGTTTCCGGACGCACAAATCGGGCGGCCAGCTGTTCGATCACCGACAGGATGGACGCGTAACCCGGCACAGATCGAGCGATCATGTCGGGAAAGACGCTGACCACATCGTCATCGAACTCAAAATCCCCGACTTTGGTCAGAGGAATCGAATAGATGGTATCACGAGACACTTGGAATTCACCGGGCAGAAGGACGGGGAACGAGCCTGCTTACTCTTTTTCAGGAGCTGCTTTTTCCGCCCTCGGATCACGCAGATGCCACGCCACGACCCAGTCTTCTGCCGTTCTGGAGAATCCAAAGTCGCTGACAATTCGCTTTTCCATATCGGCAAAGTGCCCCGCTCCGTAAAAAATGCCCACCTTCAGTTTTTTCTTCTGCAGCTGTTGCTTCAGCACTTCGAGGCACTTGCGATTGCGTTCGGTGATGATGGTTGAAGTGCCGTCACCACCAGCGAACGCATCCCCGTCACCGGACCTGGCCAGTTGATTGGCTGCAATTCGTCGAATGGCATACGCCCTGTCCGGCGCGAATGCGGACAGCATCATGTCAAGATTGGTCGCCAGCGGATTCTGTTTCTGCTGAGCCGACATGGACTTGCCCATTTCTGACAGCAGCATTCCGGAAAAGCTTTCACCGCGCGCCTTCATGGACTGCTCGAACTCTTCCGCCGTCATGTCCGCATGCACAAAGTTGTCCGGTGTGTAGTCAATACCGGACAGCTGAAACTCCATCCCGAGGGCATCCTTCATTCCCAGCTGCACAACCGAAATCGCAGTGAAGCCCACCTTGGCGTCATTCCATTCCTCTTCGTCTGCCAGATCACCCCGCCCAGCCCCATGTTCGCCACCAGGCCGCAAGCCGTTTTTCACCGCCTCTTCCGGCATCACCGCTTCGAACAGGACCACATCGTAGCCGGTGAAGATTTCATTCAACTGATCATAGTACTCAGGCTCCCCCAGGTGTACGGCGCCGATCAGATCCACGGTCGCCTGCGGATAACGCGGAGAACCACTGAACGTGACGATGGATGTTTCCATGGCCACTGCCAGCTTGCGTTCATTTTTGCGAATCCGGATGTACTGCGGCGTTTCAGATTCGTCTGCCGCAGCATCGGCCCTGGATGCCACTTTGCTGCCACCCGGCTCATCTGCCGTCGCCTGACTGGCCAGCCCGCTCAGCATCACGAAGCTGCTGAGCGAAAGAAAACAAAAACCTCGGCCCATGCGACGAGCAAAGCTGAGGACACGCACATCACTGAAATTCGCAAGCATATCAATCGATTCCGAAATTCTACGACTCGGAAAATTCATCAGGCATCGAAAAAGTGGTCAGGACCCAATAGCCAAATGGCCCGAAGGGTGCTCCGCTGCATCGGAAAAGGGGTCAGGACCCAATAGCCAAATGGCCCGGAGGGTGCTCCGCACTATTGGGTCCTGACCCCTTTTCCGATGCGAACTATTGGTTCCTGACCCCTTTTCCTCACCACAAACCGCCATTTTGGCATCAATCCGCCAACAAGCCGAAATCTCAATTAGTGCCAAAATGGCACCACCTCAGGCATCTCCAGGGAAATCGACGCAAAAATACTGCGAATCGAAGAAGTTTCCCGGATCGGTATGCCATTCGCTTTGCTGTTCCGGCACCTGTCACAGGTGACCACGGCACATCCGACTGTGCGGACTCGCCCGTGACAGACTTCGCCCGGTTCGCACCCGGGCCTTGCCGACGCTGGAATTCTGGCAGGATGGGGATGGGACAGCCTTCCGACAGGCGGCATCCCGTGACTGGAACCGGTGTGATCCGCGATCCAGTCTCCAGACTTGCCATCCAGCTCCGGCGGGGGCCTGTGTCGTGAGCACAACAACCGGAGACGCGTGACGACTTCAGACACCCTGGCAGGAGAGTCAGCAGTATGGCTTTTGATCCTCGCAAACTCACGGTTAAGGCTGGAGAAGCGATTCAGCGGGCACAGGAACTGGCAGAGAAGAAGCAGCATCGTTTTCTGCGTCCACTGCACCTGTTGAAGTCATTGCTGGACGAGCAGGATGGGTTGGTCAAGTCACTCCTGCAGAAACTGGGGACTCCTTTGCCGCAGCTGCAGCGAATGGTGGATGGGGAACTGGCACGGCTGCCGCAATCACCGGGCAACCAGGAACCGATCGGGGCTGGACCCGAGGCGATGAAGGTCCTGAACGCCGCCAGAAAGCAGGCGGACGGAATGGGCGACGAGTACACCTCGACCGAACATCTGCTGATTGCACTCGCGCAAATCGAGGATCAGGCGAAACGTCTGCTCTCGATGAATGGCGTGGAAGAGAAGGACGTTCTGGAAGCAGTGAAATCCATACGGGGAGGACAGACTGTGCAGGATCAGAATCCGGAAGACAAGTTTCAGGCGCTGGAGAAATACGGCAAGGATCTTGTCGAACTGGCGCGAGAGGGCAGGATTGATCCGGTGATCGGGCGGGACACTGAGATTCGCCGGGTGATCCAGGTGCTGTCACGGCGTCGCAAGAACAATCCCGTGCTGATCGGTGAACCAGGTGTCGGGAAGACCGCGATTGTGGAAGGACTGGCGCACCGCATTGTGCTCGGTGATATTCCCCAGAACCTGAAAAACAAACGCGTCTTTGCCCTCGACATGGGTGCTTTGGTCGCCGGTGCCAAGTATCGCGGCGAATTTGAAGATCGACTGAAAGCGGTTCTGAAGGAAGTGCAGGCATCAAACGGCCAGATCATCCTGTTCATTGATGAGCTGCACACGGTGGTCGGAGCTGGCAGTGCTGAGGGCGCCATGGATGCCTCCAATCTGCTGAAGCCGGCCCTGGCCCGAGGTGAACTGCATTGTGTCGGAGCCACCACACTGGATGAATACCGCAAGCACATTGAGAAGGACGCAGCCCTCGAGCGTCGCTTCCAGCCCGTCATGGTTCAGGAACCGAATGTCGAAGACACCATTTCCATTCTGCGCGGATTGAAAGACCGCTATGAAAGTCATCACGGTGTGCGTATCACCGACGATGCCATCATCGCCGCGGCCACACTCTCAGATCGCTACATCAACGATCGCTTTTTACCGGACAAAGCGATTGACCTTGTCGACGAAGCTGCCAGTCGACTGCGCATGGAAATCGATTCCATGCCGGCGGAAATTGATGAGGCCACGCGATTGCTGACAAGGCTGCAGATTGAAGCGGCCGCACTGGAAAAGGAAACCAGTGAGGACAGTCGCGAGCGACTGCAGGACCTGCGCCGGCAGATTGCGGAACGCGAAGAATCCACCAGTCAGCTCAAGGCGCGCTGGGAACTGGAAAAAACAGCGCTGTCCGGAATGAAACCGCTGAAGGAAAAGATCGAAAAGCTGCGAACGACCTTTCAGCAGGCTTTCTCACGCGCTCAGCAGACACTGCGCAACGAAGATTTTGTCGAAGCCCAGCAGTCCGAACAGCAGTTGAGACAGGCAGAACGTGAGCTGCAGATCGCAGAAACCCGATCGGCAGAGATTCACACTGACCTGGAGAATCGACTGCTGCGTGAAGAAGTCACCGATGAAGATATCGCCCGGGTTGTCAGCCTGTGGACAGGCGTTCCAGTCACTCGCATGATGCAGGGTGAACGAGAGAAGCTGCTGAACATGGAGAGTGAAATTCACAAACGCATGATCAATCAGCACGAAGCTGTGGAAGCCGTTTCCAATGCGGTCCGTCGCGCTCGCTCCGGACTGCAGGATCCCAATCGCCCCATCGGATCCTTCATGTTCCTCGGCCCCACCGGAGTCGGGAAAACCGAACTGTGCAAAGCACTCGCACACTTCATGTTCGATGATGAACGCAGCATGGTGCGCATCGACATGAGCGAGTTCATGGAGAAGCACTCGGTGAGCCGCCTGATCGGCGCGCCTCCCGGCTACGTCGGCTACGAGGAAGGCGGCACGCTCACCGAGGCCGTGCGCCGCAAGCCCTACAGCGTGATCCTGCTCGACGAGGTGGAAAAAGCACATCGGGATGTCTTCAACATCCTGCTGCAGTTGCTGGATGATGGGCGGCTGACCGACAGCCAGGGACGGACCGTGGACTTCACCAACGCGATCGTCGTGATGACTTCAAACCTGGGCAGCCAGGCAATCCAGGAAATGTCCGGACAGGCATCCGAATCTGAAATCCACAAACGCGTGATGGACGCCCTGCAGAAACACTTCCTCCCGGAATTCCTCAATCGTGTAGACGAGGTCATTGTCTTCCACCCGCTGGGGCGAGACGAAATCCGTGAGATTGTGGATCTGCAGCTGCAGAAGCTGAATACCATGCTCGAAAAGAATGGCTATCAGCTGGAGGTCACAGACTCCGCGAAACAGCTGCTTGCCAGTGAAGGGTATGACCCCGCCTACGGGGCCCGGCCTTTGAAGCGAGTGATCCAGCAGCGGATTCAGAACGCCCTGGCCAACGAGCTTCTATCCGGAAACTTCGTGGCTGGTGATACCATCCTGATCGACGCAGCTC
>JALQWE010000351.1 GCA_023258825.1 Planctomycetaceae bacterium
TGGGCATCCAGCGGCCGCGTCAGCAAACTCACCGTGACCCCGGATACGATCGAAACCAGCAGTCCCCAGATCAGAGGCTCAAAGCCCATGAAAAACCAGGGATGAAAGCGAGTCATCGCGCCGATTTTCTGGTCCGGCATCCATCCCATGATCCCGCAGAGATATAACAACAGCACTGTGATCGCACCGCTGATCATCGCCGAAAAGACTCCAGCCGTTGTCGCTCGTCGCCAGTAACAGGCCATGATCGCGGGAAACAAAAACGTCGCCGCCGCCCCGGAGGTACTGAACACAATAAAGGCCTGCAGATACTCCACCGGATTCCACATCACCAACACAGAAATCACGCCCGTCAGAATCATCGTGCCCCATGCCACCAGTCGCAGCTCTTCCCGAGGTGCCGAGGGACGCACAAATCGCTGATAAATATCCCGGACCGCTCCCGACGACAACACCACCAGATACGAACTGACCGTAGACATCACCGCACCAAAAGGTGCCGCCAGAATCAGACCCGCGATGACCGATCCGCCCGGCCAGTGACTTGTGGTCATGATCGCCATGCGAGGAATAATCTGGTCTGATTTCTCCAGCGCCGGCAGCAACGCACGACCACACACACAAACCACAATCAGCGGCAGATAAATCCCCAGATTGTAAACACTCAGCACATAAATCGATTTTCTGATCACGTTCGTGTTCTGGCTGGCCATCAGTCGCACCAGCCCCGCAGGAGCTCCCACGCCACCCCAAATCCACACCACAAAAAAGGAGATGGCCAGAGAAATCGGCAGAAACTGATGCTCCGGATCCGACAACGAATACCCCGGACCAAACACAAAACCAGGCCCCGTGTTCTGCATCGAGGTCAGCGTCGCCTGCTCCAGACCACCCGCGGCGTTTAGCGACGCCACCAGCAGAATCATGACTCCCACAAACATCAACAGACTCTGAAACAAGTCCGTCCAGACCGCCGCCAGAAAGCCACCCATCAGCGTGTAGGTCACAACAGTCACCGCAAAGATCAGCAACCCCACGTGATACCGGAAATCAGAGACACCCGTGGCGTCTTCTGACAGGGACAACTCCCCTCCGGAAGGCCACGCCAGCTGAATCACAATCGCTCCCGCTTTGAACTGCGCGAACATCATGAAGGAAAGATAAAACAGAATGAACATCGTACACGTCAGACCCAGTGCAGAACTGTTGAACCGCGCCCGAAAGAGGTCCGGGACCGTGATCGCACCCGTCCGACGACTCAGCTGCGCCAATCGCTTCCCAAGAATCCCGAATCCCGTGATCGGCACAACCATGTAACTGCCAATCCACAGGGCCACGATCCAGCCATGAGAATACACGAGCGAGGGAAATCCCATGAAGGTTCCACCACTCTGAATCGTCGCCGTCAACGCCAACGCCCAAACCCCAAGTCCCCGGTTCCCGAGGAAAAATCCCGTCATGAAGCCGCTGCTGCGAGTCGCACTGTTGGCCTTCAACCCAATCCAGACTGAAACTGCAATAAACAGCATCAGCATGCCCATGGCGCCATAACCAACCTGAGTCTCTGTGGCGGCCTGAGCCAGCAGAAACGTCCCCGCGGTGATGCTCTGCATGATCAACCCCCTAATCCCAGATCATCAGTGTCGCCCAGATCCTGCCCAAGCTCACCATCACGAACAAAGAATGCGCCAAACAGCCATGAGACCACCGCACACGTCAGCCACGGAATGACCACACCCCAGAAAATCCAGTCCGGAAATCCCCAGATCAACTTCAGATCCTCCGGACGCCGGTCATACCCCATCGACGCACTGACGCCCACCGACCAGCATAAGGCCGCCAGCCAGATCAACGTCACTATCAGGGCTTCCCGCAGGGAGGACCGCACTAGAGGATCCGTGTTCGCAGCTGCTGGCTCAGTCATCAGGCAGGACTCGCTTCAAGGCGACGGAAGGAATTGGAGGGAAAACGCAGTGGCAGAACCCCTGATGTTAACCACATTCAGCCACATCACCACTGAAACCCCGCGTTCCTCGCAATTCTGTCGGGATTTGTGCGCACGGCGCCAGCCACGGACGCTTTCCTCACAGCACTCACGCCTCAGTTCACTTCACGCGATACAACAACACCGAACGGAATTCCGCGCCCCGCACTAACTCCTCCCAGCCATCCCAGCCACGAACCAGACTTCGCTCCCGCTCCGGCATCTGGCCCCAATCGGACCGCAACAGACATTCCGCTTCCGTCAACACACCACGCTCCACCAGCCGGTCAAAACGAACGGGCTGCACAAACTCCGCATACCCATACGAACCCGGCAGGCGGTAACGCAGAATCTCACCCCAGTTCACCAGCACATGCGTGACCCCCCGAGCTCGCAAGTCCGCTCGAATCAAGTCCGCAGGCCGCTCGTCTCCTCCCCCCGCACCGGCCGGCTCCGCAGCCACAATCTCCTCAAAAATACTGTCATCAAACACCGTGTTGTACACCACCGGAAATGTGGCGTCGAAAACCTCCGCCTCGCCCACCATCAACACGCAATCGTTGCCCGATAACTGCTGATTCAGCGTCTGAATGTCTGAGCGAATCGTAAGCTGCCGAGCAGCATCCAGATCCATCAGACCCACATGAAAACCCACCAGCGACAGCGTACAAAAACGCAGATTAAAGACCGTTACTGCCACAATCGTAGTGACCAGAAACCAACGATACACACGCCCCGTCGAAATCAGCCACACACTTCCCGCCGCCAGACTTAACAACGGAATCATCGGTATCCAGAACCGATCAATCCGATGCGTCAGCCCCCACCAGGTCAGAAATCCCCAGCTCGCCGTCAACAGAATCACCCGAATCTCCGCCCGACGCCGCCACAGCAGCACCGCCGGCATTCCCAGCCCAAACAACAACGAACTCGTCCACTTGTTCCTCACCGCCGCGTCCAGAAAATGCTGCGGCACACGGGACAGCTGGTGCTCAGGAGCCCCATGCGCGCGCTTCCAGCGCACATTCAAGGCCTCATTCCACTCATCCCCGCCAAAGATCCCATAAGCCATCGGAAACACCGGATTCCCCGTGTCCACCCAGTTCCTGACCATCCACGGCCCCATGGCCAGCAGAACACCCGCGGCAAAACAACACGCTTCCTGCAGCACTGCACGCCGCCAGACTGCCCCCTCACTCGCCGCGGCTCCGAACCACTGAGTCCCGATCTTCCAGACCGCAGTCAGCACCACCGGTATGATGACCTGAATCAAGCCGGTGTATTTGCTGGCCATCGCCCCACCCGCCAGCAGCCCCACAACCATCGTGGCCAAAAATCGAATGCGTCCCACAGGCTGACGAACCACAATCAGCGTCAGCATCAACGCCGACATCAGATAAAAGGTCAATGCCCCCTCAGCATAGGAAATCAACGAAATCCTCAGCGTCCACGGAGTTGTCAGGTAGGTCAGGACTGATAGCCAGGCGACCGCGCCACCAAACCAGCGCCGCCCTGTGCTGTAAACCGCCATTGCCGTCAGCAGCTGAAAACATGCCAGCAACACCTGCCCCGTCAGCGCCCCGCTCCACCAGTCCCCGGCGACAATCATCCCCGCCAGACACAACATCTCACTCAGAAACGGAAAACTCGTGTACACGTTGTGCCGCAGATACGAAATGCGCCCGTCCAGAAACCACTCCTTCGGTCCCTGCAGGTGATACTCACGCACATCAAAATCCGTCGGCGGTGAAAACGCCCCCAGCACCAGATACACCACAAACGGTATCCCGATCACCCAGAACAGCAGGGCCAGCCAGCGCCATGCTCTCTCATCGTCACCGCCAGACGTCGCATGCACCACGCCCGCCGGACTCACTGGATCACGCCATCGCCTGAGCCTCAGCCCCAGCGCAACCAGCCCGCAGAGCACCGCCGGACCAAATAGAGCCAATTGTGTGAGCTGCCCCAGCAGGCCGGCCACCAGCGTCGCCGTGGACAACAGCCCCAAACCACACCCGGCCACAATCACCAGCCGCTCAACCCGCGACAGTGGCAATCGGACCAGACAAATCTCGTTCACCAACCCGCCATACGCCAGCGCCAGCAGCAACAGCGCTCCCGCCCCACCCAGAATGGGGACCCGCTGCCACAGGAAACGCACTCCCGCGTCTGCAGACGCCTCACCACCCGCAATGGCCTCCACTCCCAGCAACTCATCAGCCAGCATCAGCCACAGGTCAGAACGCGGCAACTCCGGACTCTCCAGAGTCTGCTGAAAAAACAACCACTGAAATCTGAGGATCCAGACGCAGGTCAATACCGACAGCCACAACGCCGCCCCCGCTCCTGTTGCTCGTCCCCCGCGATTCCCCATACACCACCTCTAACCCGGGAACCCGGATACCCGGGAGGGCAACTTTCCACCTGAGCCACCCTGCCCCTTCTCGGGAGGGCGAAGTTCCACCTGAGCCGCCGCACCCTTCTCAGGATGGCAACTTTCCACCTGAGCCGCTGCCCCCTTCACGAGACGACCTGGGCCCCTCGCCTTTGCGGCCAGACACGCCCCACGCCCCACGCCCCTCTTCACCGGCCACATGGCCCCGCGCACAGGCGCGCTCCGCTCACACGAAGCGCCACCCATGCTCTCCCTGATCCGGAGCCTCGTCACCCGAAATCCGCGCCAGTCACGCTCAGTGCTGGAACAGGAATTCCTTGCTGTTCAGCACCGCCCAGGCCACATCTTCCATCGCACGAGTC
>JALQWE010000352.1 GCA_023258825.1 Planctomycetaceae bacterium
ATAGTGAGGAGTGGGTAGTGAGGAGTGAGTAGGGGATAAGAGAAGACTGAAGACTGAAAACTGACAGCTGATAGCTTTCAGCGAATTAATAGGGGGGGCGAGTGATGCAGCGTCGACAGCTGATGAAATCGGTCGTGGGTTCGGCGGCGGTGGGGGCGTTATTGCAGCGTGACGGTTTGGCTGCCACGGGGCTGACCCATTTTGCTCCGCGTGCCAGGCGAGTGGTGTATCTGTTTCAGTCTGGCGGGCCATCGCATCTGGAGTTGCTGGATGAGAAGCCGCGGTTGCGGAGTCTGCATGGAACGGAGTTGCCGGATTCGATCCGTCAGGGGCAGCGACTGACGGGGATGACATCCGGACAGCAGAGTTTTCCGGTGATTGCGCCGCGCTTCGGTTTTCGCACCTGCGGGGAAAGCGGAATGCGGTTGAGCGAGTTGTTGCCGTACACGGGGGCGGTGGCGGATGAGTTGTGTCTGATCCGTTCGCTGCACACGGAAGCGATTAACCATGATCCGGCGATCACCTTTATTCAGACGGGATCGCAGCAGCCTGGGCGACCGTCACTGGGAGCGTGGGCCAGTTATGGACTGGGCAGTGAAGCGGAGGATCTGCCGGCGTTTCTGGTGCTGATTTCGCATGGCAGTGGTCGGGATGCCAATCAGGGTTTGCTGGAACGGTTGTGGGGCAGTGGTTTTCTGCCGTCCAGTCATCAGGGGGTCAAGCTGCGCAGCAGTGGCGATCCGGTATTGTATCTGAATGATCCGCCGGGAATTGACCGGGCCTTGCGGCGGCGGATGCTGGATGGATTGAAGGTATTGAATGAGCGTCAGTTGACGGCGTCCGGGGACCCCGAGATTGCGACTCGGATTGCCCAGTACGAAATGGCGTTTCGGATGCAGGCTTCGGTGCCGGACCTGCTGGATTTGTCGCAGGAATCGGAGAGCACATTTGAATTGTATGGGCCGGAATCGCGTAAACCCGGCACGTTTGCTGCCAACTGCCTGCTGACGCGACGACTGCTGGAGCAGGGCGTGCGATTTGTGCAGCTGTTTCATCGGGGTTGGGATCAGCACGGGGGGTTGCCGACCAACATGCCGAAGCAGTGCATGGACATCGACCAGCCGCAGGCGGCGTTGATTCGGGACTTGAAGCAGCGAGGGCTGCTGGAAGACACGTTAATTATCTGGGGTGGTGAGTTCGGGCGGACGGTTTACGGACAGGGGGGGCTGCAGGCGGACTATGGCCGGGACCATCATGGCCGTTGTTTTTCGATGTGGCTGGCGGGCGGCGGCGTGCGGGGAGGAATGGTTTACGGCCAGACGGACGATTACGGTTACAACATTGTCAGCAACCCGGTGCACATTCATGACCTGAACGCCACGGTGCTGCATTGTCTGGGCATGGATCATCAGCGACTGACGTACCGTTATCAGGGCCGCGACTTCCGCCTGACGGACATTCACGGGAACGTGGTCGAGGAAGTCCTCGCTTAGCTCGCAGTGTCTGGTTGATGTCAGTGCCTGTTTTCAGCCTGTGCGTGCATGAAGAAAGGTGTGATCGGTGTCCATTCCTGATTTTCAGAGTCTGATGTTGCCGTTACTTCGACTGCTTGCTGATGAACGGGAATGGGCCATGCGGGATCTGACGCGGGCTCTTGAGGATGAGTTTGATCTGACGGAGGGTGAACGTCAGGAAATGTTGCCCAGCGGATATACGCGGGTCATTGTCAATCGTGTGGGCTGGGCTAAGGCGCATATGAAGGAAGCGGGGTTGATTGCATCCGTGCGGCGAGGCTATGCAAAGATTACGGGTGATGGCAAAGCCTTATTGGCGCGAAATCCTGCCAGCATCGACTTGAAAGTTCTGGTGCAGTTTCCGGCCTATCAGGAATTCCAGAAACGGAAGAAATCGGAAACGGCTGCGGAAGTGGCAGCCGAGGTGGCAGTCCCCGAGCAGGTTGCCACACCGCTGATCACTCCGGATGAGCAGATTGACGCGTCGCACACGGAATTGCATGAAGCACTGGCAGCAGAGATTCTTGAGCAGGTCATCCTGTTCTCCGATTCCCGCTTTGAGCAACTGGTGGTCGAATTGCTGGTCGCGATGGGTTATGGCGGTTCGATTGCAGACGCCGGGAAGGCTGTCGGAAGGCGAGGCGATGGCGGCATTGACGGTGTGATCAAGGAGGATCGTCTGGGGCTGGATGTGATTGTGATCCAGGCAAAAAAATGGACGAATGGGAGTGTGGGACGTCCGGATGTTCAGGCGTTTGTGGGAAGCATGGAGGGGTTTCGCGCATCCAAGGGCGTCTTTATTACAACCAGTACATTTTCCGGACCGGCAGTGGAATACATCCAGCAGATTCAGCGCAAGATTGCGCTGATTGACGGGCGTTTGCTGGCAAATTTAATGATCGAGCATGGTGTGGGGGTGACGACCTATCGCACCATCCAGCTGAAACGTCTCGACATGGACTATTTTCAGGAGTGATCATGGCGAGGAATTCGAGGTCATGAGGACGCATCGGGCGACCTGAACCCAACGCAACAGTTGCGGGCGGGAGTGTGTTCTTTCAGACCTGTTGATCAGCTGGCAGGATTGCTTGCGGACACTCTGCTGCGATGACGCCCGGCGGTGAGCCATACCATTCCTGCAGGCCGCATGAGCAGTCATGTCCCATCGCGATTTTCAGACATTGCCGCAGCGTTGGAGGTGGTGGTCGTTAGGACAAAACCTCAAGGAGAGTTCGTCGATGTCGCATTCAGGCAGGCCGGAAGGCGAGATGTATCAGAAACACTCGAGTAAATAAGCATGGCCGGGCTCGAAAGAAGATTCATGAAACATTTCGCACACATGCACAAACAAGCACCGGCTATTTGGAATGCTGACGGCAATGTCAAAACGATCAAAGCAAAGAACGCGACCACCGGCGACCAGACAACGGAATATGTCTACGGCACAACGCTGAGTGACTCGCTGATCGCCTCGAGTCTGCTGAAGCGGTCGGAGATTTATCCGGACTCGGTGGACGGTTCGGACAGGATCTTTTTTGAGTACAACCGGCAGGGAGAAACGACGAAGATCACGGACCAGGCCGGGACCGTGCATGAATTTGATTTCGACAAACTGGGGCGGCAGACGCACGATCGCATCACGACGCTGGGCAGTGGCGTGGATGGAGCCGTGCGTCGGATCAGCTCGACGTATGAAGTGCGGGGCATGCGGGAATCGGTCACGTCGTATGACAATGCCACGGTCGGCTCCAGCAGCATCGTGAATGACACGAAGTTTACCTATAACAGCTTCGCTCAGCTGACGGCCGACTATCAGTCGCACTCGGGAGCGGTCAACACCGGCAGCAGCCCCAAAGTGCAGTATGCGTATGCCAGCGGCTCGGCCAACACCATCCGTCCGACGACGGTGACGTATCCGAATGGCCGGGTCGTCACGTATGGGTATGACAGCAGCAATTCGATGGCGGATGATTTGTCGCGGGTCGCGGCGGTGATCGATGATGACGGTGGAGCCACCCATCTGGCCGATTATTCGTATCTGGGACAGCAGTCTTTCGTGGAAACCGACTACACGCAGCCCGACGTGCGCTATACACTGGTCGGAACGGCCGGAGGCGATGATCCGGATACTTGCGACATCTACCGAGGACTGGATCGCTTCGGACGCATCAAGGACAGCGACTGGTACAATTATGGAACCTCGGCCGATGCGGATCGGATCAAATACGGCTACGACCGCTCGGGCAGCCGGATCTGGCGGGAGAACACTGTGGCTCGCTCTCAGGGAAAATACTTCGACGAGAAGTACCTGTACGACCAGATCCATCGCCTGAAGGACATGTCACGGGGTGAACTGGGATCCGGCGGCTTCACGCTCAGCAACAAACAGTTTGCTCAGTGCTGGGGTCTGGACGAAACGGGGAACTGGAGCAATTTCCGGGAAGACAATACCGGGGCCGGATCGTGGACGCTGAACCAGTCGCGGACATCGAACACGGTCAATGAGATCACTGATATCACGGAAACTGTCGGAGCGTCGTGGGTCACGCCGGTCTACAGCCGTGCGGGCAACATGACGACGATGCCACAACCCGCATCACCGGCCAGCAGCTACACGGCCACGTATGATGCGTGGAACCGGCTCGTGAAGATCGCGGATGGCGGGAACACAGTGTCAGAATATCAGTATGACGGAGCCAAACGGCGAGTCGTGCAGAAGTCGTACGTCTCCGGGACGCTGAACGAGACGCGGCATCTGTACTACACCGAACCGAGCAAATGGCAGGTCGTGGAAGAACGTGTGGGGACTTCGAGCAGTGCCAATCGGCAATTCGTGTGGGGGCTGCGGTACATCGACGACCTGATCCTCAGAGACCGCGACACCGACGGCAACGGGACGCTGGATGAACGGCTCTACAGTCTGCAGGACGCGAACTGGAACGTCACCGGTCTGGTGAACACCTCCGGCGTCATCCAGCAGCGCTTTGTGTACACGGCCTATGGACTGCCCGTCTTTCTGAGCAGCAGCTTTACAGCAGGCAGCAATACGGCAGCGTGGGAAGTGCTCTATGCAGGATATCGCTGTGAGACAGCGACCAGTCTCATGCATGTCAGGCACAGAGTGCTGAATGCGGCGCTTGGTTGCTGGGTCCAGAGGGATCCCCTGAGGTATATAGATGGAGATAATCTTTATTCGTATGC
>JALQWE010000353.1 GCA_023258825.1 Planctomycetaceae bacterium
CATGTCTCCGGAACAGGCTGTGGAAACCGGCGACGTCGATGAACGCTCCGACATCTACAACATGGGGATCGTGCTGTTCGAAGTCCTGACCAATCAAAGCTTCATGTCGGGCAAAAGCTTTCGTGAAATTCAGCGCAAGCTGCTGGAAAGCCCCCTCCGCCCCCCAACTTCCGTCGCACCTCAGAAAAGAATCGCCCCTGAACTGAACGCGATCTGCATAAAGGCTCTTCAGAAGGAACGCGGTGACCGTTATCAGCGGATGTCTGATTTCGAGGCAGACCTGCGAGCATTCACCATGGGAATGCCTGTGTCTGTTTACACCGAATCACTGCCGCAGCGATTACTGAAATGGCGCGATCGCAAAATCCTCAGCAGCGCCTCGCTGATCTGGATGATCGCCGGATCCCTGGTCACCATCATACTTCAGCTTCTGCTGAGTGCTCTTCTGTGACCACAACACCAACAACGCACGCCTGCCGGGACCAACTCGCCAAACCTCAGAAACAAAGAAAAGAGCCGGATCTGGGCAGATCCGGCTCTTTCAGTATTGTTCAATCTGAAGACCGACAGAAGTCCTGGTGTCCACTGATGGGACACCCACTTGACCTCAGTTCAGAATCTTTTCAGTGTCTTTCACGATCTTGCTGATCGCTTCCGCATCCAGCTTGCCGGCTTCGAGTGCGTGATTCACTTTCACATTGGAATCGACCCACATCATCACGGTCACATCAGCCTTGGCGTTGATGTTGTACTTCGCCGGCCCAACATTGTTCTCAAACACCGTCAGCGGCGTGTGAGCGATCTTGTTTTCTTCAGCGATCTTCTTCAGTGCGGCTTCCTGAGCATCCGGATCTTCAGCCAGAACGGTCACAAAAGCTGCCATCCTACGCTCGCCGTTCTTTCCGACGACAGCATCCAGTTCCTTCACCAGCTTCGTGGTGTTCTCATCCATTTTCCGAACGAACAGGCTGACCACAGGTCGAGCACCGTACTGACAGCGGTAGCACAGCTTCGTGGAAGCCGCAGGACCAGTGACGTCCGTGACATAAAATGCTGGCGGATACTCGTCGACCTGCAAGCCCGACTTCAGGTCTGCGGCGTTGACGGACTGAAATCCAGCCACAACCAGACTCGTTACACACAGTGCCAAAAACTTCCTCATGCCCGACTCTCCCGGAACAAAAACACCTTAAAACACTGACGACCCGCTTTAACGGGCGAGTTGTCAGTACCATAGCAATCTTCGCCTCCGCGGCCAGTAAAAACCAGCCCCGGTCGATTCCATTCAAACGAATTATTCCGTCGCCGCCGTCAGCCGTCGAACGGTTTGCAGAACATTCTGACAGTCTTTTTCCGGATCTACTGCCGTGCTCTTTCGCACAATTCGCCCATCTTTCCCAATCACAAACGTCCATCGACTGGCAGTCACGCCGCGTGAAAGAGAATGCTCTACACCATCAATTGAGCGACTGATTGTGTCACCTTCCCGCACTGGCACACCAAACAAACCCGCGATCTTCCCCTCAGTGTCACACAGTTGCGAAAAATTCAAGGCATGATGCTGGTGAAACAGGAACTGTCCTTCGGCGTGATCACCACTGATGCCAATGACCTCCACGCCCGCGGCCTCTAACTGGTCCATGTGATCTCGAAAGATACAGGCCTGCCGCGTGCAACCGCTGGTAAATGCGGCCGGATAGAAATACACAACGAGATACTTGCTCCCCACATGATCCCGGGATCGCCAGATCTCGCCCGTCTCCGTTCGGCCCTCGAATGCAGGCGCTACGTCCCCCTCTTTCAGGACAACGTCCGAAACAATGCCTTCCGCCGCTCTCAAAAAGACCGGAAGCACAATTCCCAGAATGAGCACCACTCTACCCAGAACACCCATCGAACAACTCCGAGGTCGAATCCCGAAAATTCGATTCCGAGCGTCGATCCCTCAACGCAGAACGTCAACAAACACCCCTTCCGGAGTGCACGCGGAATTGCCACTGCACGCGACAAACTGAACGAGCTGCAGATTTCTATCTGAAGTACAGGCAGGGATCAGGGTGGGCAGACAGTGGCAGGAACTGGGCGCATGTCCGCGCCGGCAGGTAGGCACAGATTAGAGGCCACAAAATGTTCCGTCAAACACCTAACCCATACAAACCCGCGAATTCTCAACAGATTTTCCGCACTCTCTCGGTGATCAGTGACAGCATTTTTCTGCGCCAGACCACCCCGATGAGCCCTGCAGTCGCTCCAGATCAATCGCCAAGAGAAAACAGCCGACGAATGGCGTGCAGCAGCCCTACAGGAGTGCCCGTTCTTGCCTCATCCTTCAACGCCTCTAACGGCGGATGCAGCAATTTGTTGACAATCCGACTGATCGTGGTCTCAATCGCCTCTCGCTGATTCTGCTCTAACCCGGGCAGTTTTCGATACAGCCGCTCCAGCTCCGCCCGGCTGATTTCCCCCCAGTGCTCACGCAGCCGGTTGATCACCGGCCCTGTCGCACGGTGGTAAATCTCCTGCATAAACGTTCGCGCCTGAGAAACAATGATCTCCTGTGCCTTCTGCACTTCCGCCCGCCGCGCCTGGCGATTTCGCTCACACGTTTCTTCCAGTGCGTCGAGGTCGTAAAGAAAGACATTGTCATCGATTGTGGCAATCGATGGGTCAAAATCCCGCGGTGCCGCAAGATCCAGAATAAACACCGGGTGCGATTGAGATTTACGACGAGCGGCTGCGAATCGTTCCCGCGAAATCAACGTCTGTTCGGATCCCGTCGTACTGACAATCACGTCTGCCCTCGACAGCCAGTGGTCCAGAACAGAAAAATCGACCGCCTCCCCCCGAAACCGCGAAGCCAGCAACTCTGCTCGCTCCCGACTGCGATTGGCCACCACAATCCTGCGGACTCCCTCCGACTGAAGATAGGTCAACGTCTCCTCAGCCATCTCGCCAGCCCCAATGACCAACACCGTCTTGTTGTCAAATCGGCTGAAAATACTCTTACCAAAATCTCCAACTGCCACACTGGCGATTGACACCCGCCCGTCTGCCAGCGCTGTCTCCGTACGAACCTGTGCCGAGACTTTCAACGCATGCTGAAACAGCACGTTGGTCAACGGACCGCACGCAGAGTTCTCCTGAGCAACCCGGTAGGCCTCTTTGACCTGGTTGACAATCTGCGGCTCCCCAAGCACCATGCTGTCAATGCTGCAGGCGACCTGAAACAAATGCAGCACGGCATCCGTCCCGGAATGTGCCAGCACGGCTTCCGTAAACTCATCCGCTGGAACATTGTGGAACTGGCTGATAAACCGGGTGATGTCGTCAAAACAAACCCCGTCAGCGTCCCGCTCGTCAGCCGCATAAATCTCCACCCGGTTGCAGGTGGACAACACAACAATTTCAGATCCCGGATGTCGCTCCCGCCACTGTGAATAGGCTTCCGTCAGTTTCTGCTGACTTGAAAATGCCAGTCGCTCCCGCAACTGCACTCCCGCACGGTGATGATTACAACTGACGACCAGCACGTTCATCGCGAACGCCCCCCGTCCACAGGTTGCTCACCACCAGTTGCCTGCGACGCACTCTCCGCCGGACTTGCTTCGCCCTTCGATCCATCTGCTGGAACAGACACTTCTGTTTTGTGGTCTCCTGGTCGTCCATGAATTGCGTTCAAAGCCCCCTGCCCCGCCAGCAGCATCGGACCAATCACCGTGATCAACAGAAACCCGCCGCTCAGAAATGACAACTCTGCTACTGCCCGACCCGTCTGAGACGTCGCCATCAGCAGACGTACCAGTACGATAATCATGGCCAGCCAGACCAGAATCGTTGTCACGATCGTCGGGTCCGTCCACGGTATTGATGATGGCAAGTCCGGATTCCCGGCCCACGATATCAACAGGAATCCCGTGAATAACCCAATCGTCAGGCAGGGCACCGAAAAAACGACCATCCAGCGATTGACCACACTCAGATTTTCCAGGCTGGGAAGCGAAAGCCTCATCAACCAGCCTGCTCGACTTTTCAGCCGCTGGTGAGACAACAGGTACATCAGCCCCGAAATCGCCGCACCCGCTACCGCACCAATCCCCAGCACCAGCGATGCCGCATGAAACATGCCCCACCGCCGTAAAGCAAATTCCCGAAGGTTACCGGTCGCCTGAGAACTGGCGAATACCGAGACCGTCACCAGAAACACAATCGCTGGCAACAGAAATACACCCATCGCTCGCTGCCCCTGAGTGACCAGCAACACAAGGTACAACAGGCTGACCATCCACGCGAGAACCAGCAACCAGTCCTGCTGACTGGTCAGCAACGGGGGCAATCCCTCCACGCGACTTCGTGTTACCAGAAACGCGGTGTGCGCGAGCAGTCCCGCAGCAACAAAGACCATGAGCACGGCGCGAACCACGGGCGTGGGCCGCCGGAGCACCTGCCAGAACTCACACCCCAGCGCAACAAGATAACTCAGCAGAAAACAATAAATGTGCACCTGAGCAAGAAAACTCAAACGGTCGCTCCTGCTACTGCCCAATCGTCAATCCGGCTCCCCCGAATACACCTACTCCGAACTCCAGGCATCACACGAACCGTCCGACACACATTTTCGTGCCACATGCGTCCTCCGGACTCCCGGTTTTCGCCGACAGACCAAAGCAAGCCCGTCCCTCTGCAGCACATGACAC
>JALQWE010000354.1:0-4428 GCA_023258825.1 Planctomycetaceae bacterium
AGGCGGCAGACCGAATGCCTCCTTCGTACAGCGTTCCCTTCCCGGCGCGAAACCTGCCGTTCCGAGTCAGAACTCCGGGATTCGGGCCACCATTGTCAGACGAGAACAGAATCAGGCTCTGGTCGAGCTGCTGCTGATCCTGCAGCGCCTGCAGAATTCGGCCGATGGCGGTGTCCACAGCGGACAGCATGCCGGCATAGGTGCGTCGATTCCCCTGCAGATGCTCGTACGGCTTCAGGTAGGATTCCGGCACCTGCAGCGGAGCATGGACTCCGTTGAATGGAACGTACAGGAACAGTGGCTTGGCGGTCGGGCCGGCTGGGCGTTCACGGATGATGCGGACGCACTCGCTGGCGATCAGCTCTGTGCTGTATCCGTCCTCGTGAAGTTCGACGTCGTCACGATACCAGTCATGCGATGAATCGCGTTCGTGAGTGAAGTAGTCAATCGCTCCAAAGTAGTGTCCGTACTGACGCTGGAAGCCGCGGGCTGTCGGGCGATAGCTGGCTTCGAACTCTCCAAGGTGCCATTTGCCGGCAATGCAGGTTTCGTAACCGACTTCCTGCAGTGCTGTCGCCAGAGTCCGTTCCTGCAGAGGCAAGCCCCAGCGGGCGTGTGGGCGAACGACCGTGTAAACGCCGGTGTGAGTCGCATAACGTCCGGTCAGCAGGGCTGCTCGAGTTGGTGAGCAAACGGGCTGCACATAATGCGCGTTTAAAATGGCGCCACGGGAGGCAAGTGCGTCAATGTGGGGCGTTTGAATGTCTGTCCCGCCATTGAAGCCGACGTCGGAGTAGCCGAGGTCGTCCACCATGAAAATGACGATATTCGGCGGACCGGAGCCGGGCTTCGGTTCGGCCGGAGACTGTGCGCAGGCCACGCTCATTTGGCCACAGATCAGCAGCCAGAGCATAATACAGGAACGCATGGATCAACCCCTTGTGAAGTGGTTCCCCGAACGGAGGACAGGCCACTCTGAACCGGGGCATATGGTACTCAAACCAGCCACGAGGATCCATCGTGGCGAACGAGCCGCATTCTCAGCAGATCAATTCGGCAGGGTGGGACGAGCCAGCTCAAATCGGTCGTTTGTTCGGCAGTACTCACTGCCTCCAAGTCGTCCTGCGAGATCGAGTCGCGCAGGGTCTGCAAATCCCTTTGTATCAAGGACTTCGTCACTGATATGCAGGTGGACAATCCGGCCGACGACGACGTTGGCAGCTCCGGGGCCGGTATCCAGCGGAAGGTGCTGCAGCAATTCACATTCAAAGGCCACAGGTGAATTACGAACTCGCGGTGGCCGGACATACCGTGAGGGTTCTGCGTCGACACCGGCCAGCAGATATTCGGATTCGTCCGGCGGGACTTCTGCGGAAGTCAGGTTCATGGCTTCGACCATGGCATAGGGAACCACACTGATGACGAACTGTCGCAGGGCGAGGAGATTGGCGAGTGTGTCCTTGTAGCTGCCATCACGCCGGTTGGAAGGGCAGAAGACGAGCGAAGGGGGATGGGCTCCTACGCCCGAAAAGAAGCTGTAGGGTGCGAGGTTACAAAGACCCGTCTCGGACATTGTACTAACCCACGCTATCGGACGCGGCAGGATGGTGCGAATCAGGTGCTGGTAGAATATGGCGGTGGAAACGTCCTGAGGATTGATGTCCATGGTGCAGTTTCCTTGACGCGGTTCTGATGGAGCGTGTTGGATTCGCGTAGGCTGGTATGACCGGCGACGGAGCGTTCAGGCGACTTTATCAAGAGGAATCAGACGCGGGATCGCGATTCGCAGGCCGACAACGGCCCCGACCTGACGCTGAAGTTCCTGAAAATCAAGACGCAGAAATCGCACCAGCGCTTCGGGACTGTTCATTTTCAGGTACTGCTGGGCAAAAACGGCCATCTGGCGGTCGTAGTTTTTCTGACTCCCGGTGTGCACATAGCAGGCACCGCCGAACCTGCGGATGTCACCATTGAACTCCGGGCTGATGTGATAGAGCTCATGAAAAATGGTGATGAGTTTTTCATCGAACGGCAGGTTCAGAAAGCGTGGCAGCAGAAAGGTCAGCAGATACAGGGCTTCCTGTCCGCGGTGGTGCACCTTCTGGACGGTCCACAGACGACCTTTGCGGCGTTCGACCGTCGCACCACCCTGAAATCGCAGCGGTGTCAATCGCGCCTGAACGCCCCACTCAACAGGTGAGCGCGCTTGCGCAAACGTCACAGCCACACGCTCCATGCTGATGTGCTGAAACTCGGGATGGCGTTGACAGATGTCTTCGCACAACGCCGTCATTGCCTGACAAAAATCAAAATGAGACACGTAACTTCCGCTCCCGATCCCTGGGACAATCTCCGGGCATTTTAAAAGGCGATGCGTGGGACTGCGAGGCCAAACCAGTGGGATTTGGTTGGGAAACAGGGAGGCAAAGCGGGTGAATGCCCCTTCCGTGTTCTGCTTGCCCTGGCGTGGCCCTTCTGCGGGCCGGCGTTGAGCTGGAATTTGCCGGGTATCGCCGCCGGTTTCGTATTCCACGTGGTTGGGAAGGGCTGAGCGAAATCAGGGGGGATGCCGTGTGCGTTGTGCGGGGCCGCCGGGCTGCGAACCATGGAATTCCGCAAAATTCAGCTGGTTTTCCGGGGGCCATTGCAATTCGCCGGGGTTATTCTTTAAGGTGCTTCTGCCAATTTCGCCGGGGAAAGGACGCAGCCATGTTGAATGTGGGTTCCTTCAATGCTTCCACGTGTCGCGGAACCGGCCGCCGTGCGTTTCTGCAGCTCGCGTCAGCGATCCCGGCCGCTGCACTCAGTGGCGGGCCGGTGATGGCGGCCCTCAATCGTCCTGCGCAGGCGAAGTCTGTGATTTTTGTCTGGTTGTGGGGGGCACCCAGTCATCTGGACACATTTGACCCGAAGCCCGACGCTCCCATGGATTACCGGGGACCGTTCTCGGCCATTTCCACGCGGCAGCCGGGTGTATTTTTTTCCGAGCTGCTGCCTCGGCTTGCGTCGCGGAGCGACAAGTTCTCGTTGATTCGGTCGCACGTGACATCACAGCCGGGGCATCCGGATGCCGGCACCGTCGGGCTCACCGGGTTCCTCGAGCGTCCCGTTCCGGTACACCCCAACTTTGGGGCCGTCGTGGGTAAGCATCGCGGTCATGGCGGGCAACTGCCGCCGTTCGTGATGGTAGGCCGCGGAATACCGCGCGATGTGGTTCGTAAAGTCGAAGGATATGGGGGAGGCCGACTGGGCAGCGGGCATGATCCGTTCATGGTGAGCTGCTCGGATGCCGGAGAGGTTGAGCTTCCGTCGCTGCAGTTGCTGGACGGCTTAAACCCGAAGCGACTGACGGACCGCGATCTGGTGCGTCGTCGGCTGGAATCTACTCTGCGGACGCTTGACGCTGCCGAGCCTCAGGCGTGGGACCGAAGCTATGACAAGGCGTGGGGACTGATCACCAGCGCTCAGTCCCGTGAGGCCTTTGATCTTTCCCGGGAATCGCAGCAAACGCGTGAAACCTATGGGCAAACCACGTTCGGGCAGAGCTGTCTGCTGGCGCGACGTCTGGTGGAATCCGGCGTCCCGTACATTCAGGTGAACTGGAGTGAATACGTTGAGTGCATGACGCCCAATTGTGACTTTGGCTGGGACACTCATATTTATAACTTTGAGCTTTTGCAGGACACGCATTGTCCGATTTTTGATCGCGCATTTTCCGCGTTACTGGATGATCTGTCGTCGCGCGGACTGCTGGAAACGACGCTTGTCGTGGCGATGGGGGAATTCGGCAGATCCCCACGAATTTCTCACCGTGCGGCGCGTGACCACTGGCCTCGCTGCTATTTTTCGCTCTGGGCTGGAGGTGGTGTGCAGGCCGGGCGGACGATCGGTGAAAGTGATCGACATGCCGAGGACCCCATCACGACCGCCGTGACCCCGCTGATGGTGGGGACGACCATCTGCGAATTGGCCGGTGTGGATACTCAGGCGCGGGCAGAGATGCGCGTCCTGGACGGCGGCACCGTGATTTCGGAGTTGTTGTAATGGGGGCATATCGAGCCAGTTTTCTGCTGCTTGCGCTGTTGGGAATCGAACCGATTCTCGCCGACGACGCCATTCGAATGACCACCGATGGACGTCCGAAACGAGACCCGGTGTTTCTGGATTCCAAAGGCTCAGAGCTTTTGTATGTGCTTCTCGAGAAGCCCACGCAGTTGCGAATCATGAAGCTGTCTGTTGAAAAGGGCACCGCGCAGCCACTGCATGACAACGAAGGCCGTTCAGAATTCGAACCCGCCGTCTCCGTTGATGGCCGTCATCTGGCATTTGTTCAGAATCGCGGAAATCTGAGCCTGGCACTGGTGATTCAGGATCAGACGCTGACGCAGGTGGGTGAAGTGCCGCCTGGCGGGGGCTTTTCTGGAATGC
>JALQWE010000354.1:4438-4684 GCA_023258825.1 Planctomycetaceae bacterium
CAGTCCGGAGTTTCTCCCGGATGGCTCGCGACTGCTGTTCAGTTATCCTGAAGGTGGGCGCCAGCAGATCTATTCGGTGAACCTGCAGGGGCAGGATCAGAAGGTGGTTGTCGATTCAGAAGGAATTAATAACTGGCCGGATATCGCTTCTGACGGTTTAAGGCTGATCTATAGTTCCAGTCGTTCTGGAAACTATGAAATTTATCTTTCGGATCTGAGCGGTGGAGTAGCGCAGCGGCTGACCTT
>JALQWE010000355.1 GCA_023258825.1 Planctomycetaceae bacterium
GTGCTCGTGCTCGATTCTTTACCTGTTGCTGCGATTGCAGGAGTTTTGCTGTTGCCTTCGGCGTTCGAAAGTCAAACGGCACTTGCCACGCGTTCGAGGGTTCGTTTTCGAGCACGAGCACGAGCACGAGCACGAGGAGCGATTAACAGGCCACGGGGGGGCGACGTTGTTTTTTGACCACGGATGAACGCAGATGGGCACGGATTGGGGGACTGGGATTGAGGGGGGCGAGTGATTGAAGTTCCCCGGAATTGGTAGGCGCTCTGAATTGGATGCTTTGGACTCCGCAACGGCGCGTTGTCCAATTGTGATCTATCATCATGTGTCAGACGAAACGGAGACGAGCTCTGCTGAGGAGCAACTCGTCAAGGGATAGTCTGACGTGAGCTTGAAGCGACGTGTTAAGGAACACCGGGTGGCGTTGCTTGTTCGGGTTCAGCTGGTGGTGCGTGATTTGTTCGGGGCGCAGGCGTTGTCCATCGCAGCAGCAGAGGCAGCATGACCAGATCGCTGACCAGGCCGCCGACCATGGAGAGGCTGAGCAGGGCTCCGAAATACACCAGTGGAATGAATTCGGACCATGTCAGCACCAGAAAGCCGGCGACGAGTGCGATGTGAGCGAGGACAACGGCCTTGCCGACTTCGCCCTGGGCCTTTGAGAGGGCGCCGGAAATTCCGTGGGACGGCAGCGCTTTCTGGAAGACGGCGATGTAGTGCACGGAGCAGGTGAAGCCCATGGACACGCTGGCGATCATCGCGGTCCCGATATTGACGGGTACGTGCAGTAAACCAAGGGTGCCGGTGACGATGGCGATGGGAAAGACGTTGGGAACCAGTGAGATGAGTCCGATGCGCAGGCTTTGAAATGCCAGTGTGGTGCAGAGAACGGTACCGAGTGAGGCCCAGAGAAAACTTCGGACCTGATCAGCGAGCAGACTTTCGATGATGCGGGCCATGACGATGAACAGCCCGGATGTTGCGGCATTGGGATTGGGGGTTTGAGCGGACGCATCGGCTTCGGTGTTCTGGCGAGCCACGTCCTGAAAGTGTTCAGCGACTACCTCACGGACTCGGCGGATCTGCTCAAGTTTTTCGGCCGTCGGCTGTTGTTCGGGCGAGCGGAGAACGATACGCATTCGAGCCTGTTGGGTGTTGTAAAAGCTATCGACGAGATCGGCCTGTCGTTTCCGGATCAGCTCCAGTCGCTTCGTGGCGGCCCCGATGCGTGGAGGCACATTCAGGGCATCGGTCAGCGACACCACATCGACGGAGATGCCTGCGGATTTCAGTTGTCTGAGACGTTGTGTGAGTTTGTGAGTCTGTTCGAGGAAGTCATTGGTGATCGGGGTGGGCACATCAAACGAGACGTCCCATGTTCCGGCGGGTCCCAGTTCTGCTTCGACGAAGCGCAGTGCCTGGAGGATCGGTGAGGAGTCCCGGAAATTCCGGCTGAAATCGGTTTCGACCTGCATCATCAGCAGACCGGGCGCGGTCAGTGCTGTGAGCAGCAGGCAGGATACGGTGGTGATCACCGGGTGACGATCGATGACGTGAGCCATTCGATCAAGGAGTCGGTCAAGCTGATCTTCGAGGGCGACACGTCCGGGAATCGGGATGAACTTTCCGGAAGCAAAGGCGGCGGGCATGACCAGCAGAATGAGCAGTGGTACGAGGAGCGTCCCGAGGGTCATCATGATGGCGAAGCTGCGAACGGGGACGATCTCGGAGACCAGCAGGGCGGCGAAGCCGACCGCGATGGTCAGAACGGTCCAGAAGACGGGGGACCAGAGAGATTGCAGGGTGGACAACAGCGCCTGTTCGGGGTTCGGGCCATTTTGAGTTCGCAATTCGCGATAGTGGACGATGATGTGTGTGGTCGTGCTGATGGCGATGATGGTGACCAGTGAATTCAGCATGGAGCTGACCATGCTCAGTTGTGTTCCTGCCAGCACGAGCAGGGCGCGGGTGAAGGTGACAGAGCCGATCACGATCAGCAGGGAGGCGAAGACCCAGCGGAGGCTGCGAAAAATCAGCAGCAGCACGAGTGAGAGCACGGCGAGTGAGGCGAGATACAGCACGTTTCCATCGCGTTCCACGAGATCGAACATTTCCTGGATCTGCACGGGTTCACCGGCGACGGACGCCGTGGGTTCAAGCCGCTGCACGGTTTCGCGAATACCGCGAATGGCCTGGTCGCGGGAAACCGGTGATTCTTCTGCCGGGAGCAGTTGCAGAACGATGGCTGTGGTCTGTTGATCCGGCCCGATCAGCATGCCGTTGAACAGTTTCAGCATGGCTTGTCGCGTATTGCGACTGCGAGGAGATTTATCCAGCAGCGAATGGAGATCACGTGTCCTGCCGCCATCCACACCGGGAAGTTGGCTGAGTTGCGTGGAGAGGGTTGAGATCTTTTCCGCGGCGGTGGGAGCCAGTTCGGCGTAATCGCTCTCGGGATTCTGCTGCAGCAGCCCTGGCTGCTTCCAGGCGACGATCACAAATTCGTCGCCGCCGAAATCCTGTCGTGTTTTTTTCAGCAGCAGGATGTCCGGGTGATTCCCGGGGAAGAACGACTCGATGGTTTGATCGAACGCAAGTTTTCGGGCGACGGGGAAAGCGAGCAGCAACAGGAGCACGGCGCCGGGCAGCAGCCAGTTTCGGAACGATGCCAGGCGAAGCAGAAACATGATGGATCCGTGGGAAATCGGGAGAATCGAAGGCTTGCTGAGGTGTTGAAACAGCATCAGCAGAGGAACGGAAGTCGTGGGGGAAGCCGACGCCCTTGTGGCGGAACGACCGGGAACATCGGCTCTGGCGGTTGGAGCAGGTCCGTGGCTTCCGGAGGTCGGGCGCGGTGCTGACGTCGGAGAACCCCGAAAACGACCGGAACGCCCGGCAGGAAAGCTTAGCGGAACAGTGCGGGAATCGCGAGACAGGGATTTTGGGAACGCACTGACCGGGAAACGGGTTGGCAGGACAAAGCCCCGGATTCCGCTATCATACAGTGCCGAATTTTGTGGTTCTGCCGGAAAAGACCCCGGTACCAAGACATTTTTGCAGCTGAGTATTCAGGAATGGTCCGCGATTATCACAGTGAAAGTCTTTCGCACGACCCGATTCACGGCTACATCCCGTTTATCGCTCGGGCGGGACTGCCGGCGGGTGAAGCGTCTGAGCAGGAACTGATTGATCATCCGTGGGTGCAGCGACTTCGTCAGATTCATCAGTTGCAGACGGCGTGGTGGGTGTTTCCTTCTGCTGAGCACATGCGGTTTCAGCATGTGATGGGTGTGATGCACCTGGGATCGATCACCGTGCAGGCGTGGTATGATTCACTGTGCGATGCCTGTCGCAACGTGCCATCGCGAGCCTGTGTGGAAAGTCTCGTGCGTATCGCGGGGCTGCTGCATGATGTGGGTCACGGGCCCTTCGGGCATTTCTTTGATGACCACTACCTTGATCAGTTCGGGCTGACTCACGAAGACATTGGCAGCCACATTATTGTGAACGAGCTGGGCGACATCATCCGTCGGATTCGTCGCAATCCCAACGGTCGCCTGCAGCCACTGGAAGAACTGGACCCGGTGCAGGTGGCCTGGCTGATTCGTCGGCCATCCAGTGGTCCGGACGATCGCGAGGGGCAGCCGGACTGGCTGGTCAAACTGCGTTCGCTGTTCAGCGGGATTTATACCGTGGACAACATGGACTTTGTCCTGCGAGACGCCTACATGTCGGGCTACAACACCAGGGCATTCGACATATCCCGCCTGGTTCACTACAGCTTTTTCACGGAGAGCGGGCTGACGATTCATTCGCGTGGTTTGCCAACGCTGATTAATTTCATCGAAACGCGGGCCAATCTGTTTCGCACGATTTACTTCCATCGCACGGTTCGCGGCATCGACATTGCTCTGGAAGATCACTTCACAGAGACGATGAAGCGTCTGTTTCCGGGCAATCCGCTGGAACATCTGCAGGCGTATCAGGGGTTGACGGAAACGACATTTCTGGTGGATGTCGCCCGCTGGGCGCTCAGTTCCGACCCGACTCTGCGAGAGCTTGGTCAGCACTGGCGAGCGATCATCAATCGGGAAGAAATGTGGCGGATGGCCTGTGAGCGGACGATGCATTTCCACAGTGGTCAGGCGGAAAGTACGACGATCTTTTCGGAACCGGACCTCGTGGAGAAGCGTGTTCGTGACGCGTTGCCGAAAGCGATGCGTGACATCCCGATGCGGATCGACGTTGCGCGGCATTACCATCGCCCCAGTGCTCGCAAACCCACGGGCAAGCAGAACTACTGGTACGATCCTTCGAGCGGTCTGTCGCACATGCTGGACGACGATGAACTGTTCCGAAATCTGCCCACCAGCTTTCTGATTTTTCGCATCTACAGTCGGGATCATCGGTATGACCGCGAGCTGAATGACGCGTTGCAGAAAGTCGCTGGGGGAACCGGCGGCGATACTCGAACCAACATGTAGACGCTCGGCGGGGCCGATTGATGCAGACAACACACCGGATCCCATTGATCTTCGGATTTGCGGCTCTGCTGATCAGCGGAAGCCTGGTGAACCACGGCCTGGTGAATTCAGCACTGCCGGCCGGCCCGGGACTGACGCTGGATGAGTCGTTCAATATCGATCAGGGGGTCTATCTGGCGCGAGCCCTGGGCCAGCATGGC
>JALQWE010000356.1 GCA_023258825.1 Planctomycetaceae bacterium
TCCACTGGCCGACGTCATTTCCGGCAACGGTCGCAACAACGTGATTTCCGGAGCGCGATATAGGGACGGGTTTGGCGGAACGGCTGCGGGATCTCGTGGAACCACGCAGTGGGTTCTGCTCGACTTTGATACATGGACGGACGACGGCGAGCACGTGTACACGGCTGACGAGCGTCTGGCCATTGCCACTCGAATCGAGTCTGTGTACCGGGGCCCCGACTCCCTCGCTCCCTGGTTTGACGTCCGCGTCGTGCTGAACCGAAGTGAGATTCCGGTTGCCGATGGACAATTTGCCCTGATTGACTTCAACCGTACACCGGACTTTGGTCGTCCCGGTGGATTGGCCAGCGAGATTGATCCTGGAAATCTCAACTACGGTGGTACGGCCGTGGTACAGGTCAATGGTCTGCTTGGCGGAGTGATCACTGCGGAGGACATCAGTGAGGAAGGTGGTGATGCCGGGCAGGACAAGGCGGATCTGCGTCCTGTTGGGGACGAAGAGATCGGGGCGAGCAAACCGGCGGCCACCAGTGAGAACTTCATTCTGCTGTCTGCGAAGATTGGAGCCCATGAACTAGGGCACCTGATCGGGCTGCGGCATCAGGACAGCTTCGGGCCAATCGGCTTTGGGCTGCATGATCCACCGGGAAGCGCCGCCTACAAGCCGATGTATGCCGGTCCGGTGGCAGGTGTTGAGACCTTTGATCATCTGATGGGCTCAGGTGCTTCCGTCGGTTCTGATCGCTTCAATGACCTGAAGGACCTGTTCTTTGGCGAGCGTGAACTGATCAAGCTGGGATATGCGTTCAGTAACGTGACCGCCACAAAGACGGACGAAGCAACGGCACCACACTCAACAGCCGCGACATCGCAGCCACTGGCACTTGTCACGGTAGACGTCCCCAACACACTGACGCGAGGCCTGAACGCGTCACGAGCGTTGTATGTGCAGATGCAGTCCGTTGAGGGCACGATTGCTGTTGATAGCAGTACTGGTAAAAGTGAGAGTGACTGGTACAGCTTCACGGGGACTGCAGGCACGATTCTTAACGTGGAAGTTTATTCTAACTCGCTGATTCGCTACGGAACGGGTGTGAATGACTACGTCGACTCCATCACGCGAGTCTGGTACGAGGAGGCTGGCGTGCTGACTCTGGTGCCATTTTACGGCAGCGAAGCCGTGAATGACGACATCTTCGAACCAACGGACAGCTCGATTGTCGACCTCGTTCTGCCCCGGACAGGAACGTACTATATTGAAGTGGATACCTTTTCCCGCGATCCGGCGGATCCGCTCTTTGATCCGACAAATCCGAGCAGTCCGCTGAACCCTTCGAATCCGGGTAACATTCTGAGTTACCCGGAACTGCTGGATCGATTTCTGGATACGCGAGACGACACGGACACGGGGAGCTATCTCCTGTTCATTTCGGGATTCGCCAGCGCAAGTGCGACGGACGGTGTCGACACGATCGTGGGTTATGGCGGGATTGACACCATCGATGGAGGCAGTGGCGACAGCTACGTGCTCAGTCTTGATCCCGGAGCCATGGCGACCATCACAGAGGGATCCGGATTTTCGCGGACTCTGACATTGGTGGATCGGGCTGCGATCAGCTGGGCAGGCAGTACAGTCAATTATGGAGACGGGTCCGGAGAACAGCCGCTGATTGTGGATTCTTCAGGAACATTCGTACTGAACCACATTTACGCAGATGATGGTCTCTGGACGATCACCATGAAGATTCAGGACGATATTGGCCAGACATTGACGAGCACACTGCAGGTTAGCGTGAGCAACGTAGCCCCAACCATCCTGACATTTTCAGGTCCGTCGACAGCGGATGAACGCAGTACACAGACATATTCCTTTACGGCCTCCGACCCGGGGGCTGACACTTTTGTTGTGGAGGCTATCAGTGGTGGGAACCGCGGCACCGTATCCAACGTGCAGTTGAATACAGCAACCGGGACCGGCACATTCGATGTAACGTTTTCTGCCGGCAGTGGCACGACCGTGCTTTCCATCACCCTGCAGGACAGTGATGGAGCCAGCAGTGGCAGCACCACGTTGACAGTCACCGTAAACGACGTGAATGATGCACCGACAGCGATCGGGGTTTCCGCTGACACGATCGCCGAGAACTCGGCAACACAGACCCTGATTGGGACGTTGTCAACAACGGATCCGGACACCAGTGACAGCTTTGCCTACACACTGGTCAGTGGAACCGGGTCGGACGACAACACCAGTTTTCTGATCGACGGCAGCACACTGAAATCGAATGCCGTTTTTGATTATGAAACGCGGTCTGTGTATTCAGTACGAGTCCGTACAACGGATGCCGGAGGGCTCTGGTATGAGCAGGTTCTGGCAATCACCGTGACAGATGTCGATGAAGATCTGACGCCGCCTGTCAGTCAGATTACCGCTCTGCCGACTGCCACCAGCACCCCCACCATCACACTGACAGCCACGGGCAGTGATCCGGGCGCAAATGCTACTGGAATTCAGGAGTATGCCTTTTATTATTCCACCGGCGGAGCGTTCAGCCTCGCCGGAACCGCTCCAGCTTCGTCACCGACGATCGTCTTCGTTCCTGCAGCCAACACCACGTACTGGTTTCGCAGCCTTGCCAGGGACAACGCCGGAAACCAGGAAACAAAGACAGCGTCGGACACATGGACGCGCGTTGGTGATATTACCCCTCCAGCCAGCAAAGTCACCAGCGCCACAGCCACGGCAAATGGCAAGATTTCCCTGCAGGTCAGCGGTACAAAGGTCAGTGGCGCCATTCTTTCGGCCTTTGATGTGTATGTGACGCTGGACGGAGCAGCGGCAATGCTCATCGGCACTTGCAGCGCCACATCCACTGGAGGTGGACAGTACACAGGATCTCTCACCTGGCAGGGAAAACTGGACGGACTTTCGCACACCTATGGCTTCTACTCACGGGCGCGGGATCTGTCCGGTAATGTTGAAGCGGCCCCGGCCACGAGTGATGTCTCGCTGACAGCAACCTTTGCGGCGGCCTCACTGACAGCGACAGGAATTGACGTCCAGAATGGCGCGAATCAGCGATCGTATGTGAGATATCTTGACGTGCTGTTCAGCGATGACCCATCTGCCTTGCTGACAACTGGTCGAGTGGCCGTCGAGCGATTTTCAATCAGCGCCGCGTCTGCAAATGCCGGGACGGGAGTGTCTGTCACGGGGTACTCCGTGGCAAAGTCCGGCAACAATCTGAAACTTGATTTTGGCGCCGATGGTCTTGGTGGACAGCAGCAAAATGGCGATGGTTTTTATCGAGTGCGTCTGGATCTGAATGGTAATGGTGTGTTTACCGATTCCGGCGATGCCGCGTTTGAGTTTTTCCGTTTGTTTGGAGATGCCAACGGGAATGGCACAGTCGATGTCGCGGATACCAATCTGATCTCCTCGCAGGTGGGCCGCTCGGGGTCCAATCTGGACGGGGATGTTGATGGAAATGGACTTGTCACGATCACCGATCGCACGCATTCAATCCGTCAGCGGGGACGAAAGTTGCTGGGTTGGATGCTATCCCTGCTGGACGACTGACAACGTGTTGCCGCAATGCAGAGACGCGGCTACAGACCCTGCCTGCGAAACGATGAAGGAGGAACCCCTCGGGTTGCCGGGGGCCGAACCGTCGTCAGCAGGCGGGCAATACGTACAGTCTGGTTTGACCATTCAGTCCACTCTGCGCGCCCCTCGATAACAGGCAAACCTGCGGTCGGCATCGCCATCCGGCAAGCGCCGTTTACTCATGAAACGAGGCAGCGGTTGCCGGGAATCCCGACAAATTATTTGGATTTCCCTCAATTTAACGCTGTCGTCGATATTTTTTCCGGATTCAGACCGCATGGGTCTGTTTTTGGGTGGAAAGTGAAACAGTAAGTCACTCCGATTTCGTGAACTTCCCCACGGGGTGTCTTCCGTATAGTATTCCGTGTGAAGTTCGTGGAGTGTGAGTGTGTGTTGGCACCGACTAACGTAGTCATAACAGGAGCGGTTCGATGAAGTTGCCACACCAGCAGAAGCCTGGATCGGACTCAGCAGCGGCGACGGGCGTCAACAGCATCCAGTCGGCGATCGACGAGGGAACGATCATCACGACACCGGACTGTCAGGCCACCCTGATCCAGTCTGACGCCGACACACTGGCCGAAGAGGATGCGGGCGGACGCACAAATCCCGTACCTGCGAATCAACCGCTCCGAAGCCATGACCGAACAGGACCGCAGGATGGGCGGGGCCGGACGATGCTTTCAGCGGGTGCGGCGGAACTTCAGCTCAGTGAAGAGAATTCTCAACGGCAGCCGGATCCAGCCGCTGCGACCGCCGATCCCTCGGCCACACTGATCTCGGGACCTCAGGCGGTGCAGGACCTCGAAGATCTGCTGGAGACTCTGGTTGAAGGCCAGGAACGCACCAGTGAATCCGGGGCCGGTGTCGCCGGGCTGGTGATTGGCGACTATCAGGTACTGAGCGAGCTTGGATCAGTTACAAAATATGCTGAGATATAACCCTTATCAAATCGCATACCTTCAGTTAGCTCTAACTCAAGTCCAAAGGTGTTGCTCTCTTCAACTGTAATTACACCTTCTTTTCCAACCTTATCCATAGCCTCTGCAATCATTGATCCGATTGTGGTATCTGC
>JALQWE010000357.1 GCA_023258825.1 Planctomycetaceae bacterium
CACTGCTGGCCGTCCCGGGACTTCGTCAGCTGCCTCGAAAATCATGGATGTTCTGGCAGGGCAGGGGGGCGGCGAGTTTCCGAGAAGACGGGCCTGACCTGACCTTGCACCCGTGCGATGACTGGACCGGACTGCCGTGGACGAACGGCGGTGAATCCCTCCAGGGGCAGTGCAAAACGCTCCGGTTCCGAGAGCCACGATGGTCCTCTTCATTGTCTGCGGCATGCGCATTACACTGCCTGATTTCCCCGCCAGGATTCGATCCTGGAAAATATCTGATACTGCTGAATCGCGGGTGTGGTGGAGCTGCCGCGATCTGGAGAGCTGACTGTCCACGAGGAAATCATGCCGGAATCCGAATCCATCCGACTTCGCCGTGCTCTGCGGATCATTCTGCTGTTGTCTCAGCAGAAGCGGGGGCTGTCGGTGTATGAGATTGCTGAACGTGAAGAGCTCAATGTGAAGACGATCCGCCGGGACATTGATTTGTTGCGGCAGGAGGGGCTGCCAATCGAAGGCACTGTGGTCGAGCGTGGTCGGAAGCTCTGGAGGATTTCCGCAAACATGGACCGGATTTCCTTTGACTATCACGAACTGCTGTCGCTGTTTCTGGGGCGACGACTGCTGGAACCCTTTGCAGGAACACCTCTGTTTGAAGGCATTCATTCACTGTTTCGAAAGCTGGAAACACTTTTGTTCAGTGAATCAAAGCGATTGCAGGAAAGCCTGACGGAGGGCTTTCACCTGACGAGCAATGGTGCCAGTGACTATTCCGGACGATCGCAGCTGATTTCGATAGTGCTGGATGCTGTTCAGCAGCGCTGTGTTCTCAGCATGACCTATCAGAAGAACAACGCACCGCGGCCTTCGACCTATCGGATTCAGCCGTACAGTCTGGTGTACCATCGTGGTTCGTTGTACATCATCGCGTTCAGCATGGCCGCTCAGGAAATGCGGCATTTCAAGCTGGATCGAGTGCTGAAGATGGAATGTCTTGAGGAACGCTTTGACCTTCCGAAATCGTTTGACGTGCGGACCTGGCTGGAGAAATCCTTCGGCATTTTCAGTCCGTCGGGACGCAGCTATTTCATTCGGATTCGATTTGCAGCGCAGGTGGCCGGCACCGTGCGTGAATCGCAATGGCATCGGAGTCAGCAGTTGGTTGAGACTGCTGACGGTAGCGTGCTGCTGACGCTGACGCTGGAGAATCTGGAAGAAATCAAGAGCTGGGTGATGGGCTTCGGGTCGATGGCAAGAGTGCTGGAGCCGCCGGAACTGGTCCAGGCGATTCGGGACGATCTGCGACTCATGGCAGCGTCGTACGATGGGGACAACACCGGGTCAGTCTGAAGTCCGTCTGGGCGGTCCTTCAGCCCCAGTCCGGGGCCTGAAAGGGGTCGTCTGCCGTCGCCCACGTATCCCGCCTCAGGGTTCTCAGGAAGGAAAATTGATCAACCTGGTTTAGACCGTTGCTGCGTGCATCCCCCCTGTTCGGGAACTGGTAAATCAATCCGTCTCTGGTCGTTTGTGGGATGTATTCGTCGTCAGTTTTGCCAGAATGTGGGCGGCCTCGAATCATCATGCTGACCGATCTGCAGGTGCTGCAGCCGCATCCCTTTCGGTGGCCGGGGCTGGGGATTTGCGAACTGCGCCACTCGAGGAATTCTCTGATTCTCAGGCGGAGTATGAACCGATGCGAGCGACCGTCTGCTTTGGAATCACGGGTGTGTTGACAGCCGTGTTGGCGTTGGTACGTATCACCGTTTTATTCTACTGGTTTCCGCTGGCTGGACTGGGGGTTTCCGTAGTGATGTGTCGTACCCCGCAGTCATTCATGCCGCGGCCGTTGCCCGCAATGCTCTGCGTCTTCGGGTGGGGGATCACAGGTTGCATTGTGCTGTTTTCCATGATCAGTTTGCAGGCGGACATTGAGCCACTGTGGGGGGCGTTCTCCTGGGGACTGGGCTTTGGCATCGCCGGCGCGATTTGCGGTCGATCTCTAAGTCCTCCCGGGACGATCCGTGGAAAACACGTCGACAGGCGTCCGTTTGCGGGATTGGTGGCGACAGGATCCTTTGCCTTTTCCGGGGCTCTGGCTGGCTACCTTGCATTCACTGGTTTTGGCACCTGGAATTTATGGGCACTCGCCGGCGGATTGTGGCTGGCATTTCAGCTTGGGGGACTGTTATGCGACATTGGCTGGTCTCTGAGCTGTGTTCAGTCGCGTGAGTTGTCCTGAGGTGTCGGTAAGCCCTGGTTTGTGAGTGAACGCCTGATGCCATTGAAGGACTGGTCCAGATCGCCGGGATGCTGAGGAATTCAGCAGGAGGCTGTGAAGGCACAGAACGGCGGATGACGAGGTGGACAAGTCAGCGAAACACGGAGGCCAGAAAAAAGTCATCACGGTAAAGCACTTCGTGTGACTGAAACCCGAATTGGGTGGCCAGTTCCACACGTCTCGATTCTGTCAGGGGGAAATCAGACGTCTGCATGTGAGCGATGACTTCGGACACTTCCGCTTCTGTGAGGTTGCTCCATGTGGGCAGTGCTTTTGTATGGAATCTGTGCAGCCACTCCTGCCGCGACTCACCTTCCGACAAATACAGATCGATCCAGCAGAATGCAAGTGGTTGTGGAACGCAGGCCAGATCAGCAAGTGTTTGTTGCAACTGCGCCTCACTAAGGTGATGCAGGGCATAGCTGGCCAGCAGCAGGTTAGGCGGCGTGGACCGTCCCCGGCGCCATTGTTCTGCCAATTGATGCGTGACGGTGGTCAGATGACCTTCTGTGAAATGTATGGTGGTCTGACTGGGAAATAACTGATGTGCGGAATCGAGGGCAGCGCGGGAAAGATCGACGCCGTGCCACCATTCACAGTGACAATTGCGTAACGCTATCGCTGCCAATTGTCCATCACCGCAGCCAAGATCCAGAACGCGGCATGGCGCGTTCAGGGACTGAGCCGCGTTGGTGACCGCGAGTGCCATCTGCTGATGCCGCATGTGATTGCCGAGTATAATACGGTCGTAGAGACCCCAGTGGCGAAAGAGTTCCACACTGGTGTCACGGGGAGAATTCATTCGTGAACGGCTCCGGCTGAGACCCTGATGATCGGTGATGACTCGGCGGCCGGAAGCATATCGTTTCGCGTGCTGCATCGCCATGAGATTCCGGCGAAATGATTTTGTCGGGATCGGTTTGAATGGTGCAGATCAGAAATGTGCCGTTCAATCACATCGGCCCCCGGAACGGGCTGTCGCTGCATCTCGCGCACGTGGTTGTGGGCTTGCAGTAAGCAGACCGCAAATGCAATGAAAACAAGAGTCCCAACAGCCTCTGCTCGGAGCCCCGGGAGGGTTCATTGTTTGGGTCTTCCTTGTTCATCGAAATGGGCGTAGAATTGTGGTGTATTCCGGGTTGTTGTTGCGGGAGTCTGAGATCGTTGCCGGAAGTTACCTGATGCATGGCAACCGGCGTACTTTGGCTGAGTGCCGAGTCACTTCCGCAGACTGGTCCGCGGTTGCTGAGTGTCCGGACATGTGACGACCTGACGCAGCCCGCTGGTGTTTTTCAGAGGTATGATCAGGTGACAGCATGAATCATGTTCTGCCTTCAATTCTGTTGCTGACGACAACCATGCTGTTGGCTGGTACCGGGATTTATTCTGCAGAGGATGCAAAACTGGATCTGAAGCAGCTGCATCCGAAAATGTTTGAAATGGTGCTTTGCCATCCTTCAGACACTCAGCAGCCGGTGGTCACGGAATTGAATCTTGACGCTATTCGCAGGAATCGTAATCAGTTCGACTTTGACGCGATCCGGAGTCACGGAGACTGGTGGGAATCGCCTGGTGAAAACGGGCAGGGATTTCACAGAATCCGTCTGCGGGGCAGTGCCGAAAATGTGCACCGCATTGAATACCAGGTGAACGCCGGTGGGACGCTCACAACGAATGCCTTGATTGAGTGTCTGATTGAGTCGAAATCGATTCAGATTGATGGAAAACCCACATCGATTCGTATTCTGAAGATTGTCGCGATTTCCCAGTGATCTGTTGCGCTGGTTCTTTCGATTTTCGGACGGATTTCAGTGGCATTTTCCGTGGTGCTGGGTGTTTGATTTCAACGTCACGCGAATCGTCGCTGGCTTCCCGTTCTGTGGTGACTCAGCCCACCGTGAGTTGGCTCCTGCTCAGCAAAGGGTAGGGCAGGGCTGGGAGTCTGATGGACACGCGAGGTGTCCGCACGGGGCCGAAATTGCGAGCTGGTGGTGAACGGTGGCGTGATGGCCACGGATCAATTACCGGTGCAGATTTGGCGGAAATGCGTTGTCGAACGTTGCATTCCCTCAGACCTGACGACTGACGTTTCTTCCCAATTCCACTGACCGATGATAAGTTGCCGACTGGCTTCTTTGCGGATCAGCAGAATTTTGAATTGCTGGCACACCTTCCGAAAGCTGGTGGATCGGATTGCCCGCAGCGTTCACCGTGCTGTGACCATGACCGTGATTCGTTGTGAGTCGCTGTCAGAAGCGAGGATGAAACTTGCCGTTGCGATTCTATGCATTTGTTTCTGCGCATCGCCATCCGAAATATCTTGAAAGTTCCTGCTATGTTTAATGGGTCGATGCTGCGATTCACAGCCATTTGTCTGGCGATAGTCTGTTCGCAT
>JALQWE010000358.1 GCA_023258825.1 Planctomycetaceae bacterium
CGAGCGGGGTGTGATGCGGTGATGGCGGTTCCGCCGTTGACGGCGCGGCTGGGCGGAGAATCGATGCTGGGATACTTCCGCGCGATTGCGGATGGCACGGCCCTGCCGGTGATTGTGCAGGATGCGTCGGGCTACGTTGGCCAACCGATTCCGCTGGATGTGTGTGTGCAGCTGCTGGAGCTGTACGGGGAGCACAAAATTCTGTTCAAGCCGGAAGCGTCGCCGATCGGTCCGAATTTGTCGGCCCTGCGCCAGGCCACCTCCGGACGGGCTCAGATCTTTGAAGGGTCTGGCGGCATTCTGCTGGTGGACAGTTTTCGGCGCGGCATCCAGGGGACGATGCCCGGGATGGATTTGCTGGACGGCATCGTGGCACTCTGGAAGGCGTTGCAGCGTGGCGATGATGACGCGGCCTATGCGCTGTGGTATCCCATCTGCGGAATCGTGGCGTTGCAATTGCAGGCGGGGTTGGATGGGTTTCTGGCGATTGAAAAGTATCTGCTGGTGAAACGCGGACTGTTTTCTTCGGCCGCACGGCGCCGTCCGTATGGTTGGGAGCTGGACGAGGAGACTCGTCTGGAGGTGGATCGCCTGTATGTCCGGTTGCAGCGGGTGCTGGGCCATGCTGCAGGGGCCGGGCCGGGATCGACCTGACTGGCGTCTGTGAATTTTCGCGGTGCCCCCTGAAAATGCCGATTCTGCCGCGCTCTGACGGCCGTTTTCCGCTACTCTGTGCAGGGACTCCGCTGTTTTCAGGTGTTTTTCTGGTGACGTCGTCATGACTTTTCTTCAGTCGTCGCTGCTATACGCGCTGCCCCTGATTCTGCTGCCGATTGTGATCCATCTGGTGAATCAGAATCGGTATCGCACGGTGCAGTGGGCGGCTACGATGTTTCTGCTGCAGGCGCGGCGGATGGCCAAAGGGATGGCCCGGCTGAAGTACTTTCTGATTCTGCTGGCGCGGATGCTGGCGATTGCGGGATTGATTTTTGCCGTCAGTCGTCCCATGGCCGGGGGTTGGCTGGGCGTGGCGGGTGGCGGGGCGCCAGAACTGTCCATCGTGATCCTGGACCGATCGGCCAGCATGGAGCTGCGGCATCCGATCACCGGGGCCTCGCGGCGTGAAACGGCGCTGCAGAAGATTTCGGGCATGTTTCGTGATCTGGGGCGAAACACGCGCACAGTCGTCTTCGACAGTGTTTCCGGGGAACGTTACGACTTCGATTCCGGACAGTCCCTGCAGGAACTTCCGGAAACTTCGGCCACGGCTACAGCCGCCGACTTTCCGGCTCTGCTGCAATCGGTGTCTGAGTACATCAAGGCCAATCAGGCCGGGCGGACGGACATCTGGATCTGTTCCGACCTGCAGCAAACGTCATGGCAACCGGGCAGTGGACGCTGGACTTCGGTGCGTGAAGAGTTGTCCGGTCGTGAGGGCGTGCGACTTTATCTGCTGCTGTATCGCGATCAGGCGCCGGAGAATCTCGCGGTGTCGGTCAGCAATGTGCATCGACGAGAAACGGCGGGGGGCGCCGAGCTGGTGATGGACATCCGTGTGACTCGCAATGCCGCCACCGAGACACCGCTGCGTGTCCCGTTGACTCTGGTGATCAACGGGGCACGATCGACGGTCGATGTGGAGTTGCGTGGCCAGGCGTTGCAGATGACTGGTTATGCGATTCCGCTGGATCGGGAATCGGTGCAGGGGTGGGGGCGGATTGAGCTGCCCAGTGACAGCAATCCTGCCGACAACTCATGGCAGTTCGTCTACGCGGAAGCTCCTGTGTACCGCACGGTGATTGTTTCGGATGACGCGGAAACCACACGGTTACTCCAGTTGGCGGCAGGCACGCCCTTCGACCGCACGCTGCGGTATGAAACCGAAGTGGTCTCGGCGGCTCAGGCCGAATCGATCGAGTGGAACCGGGCGGCTCTGATTTTGTGGCAGGCGCCGCTGCCCGCGGGGGCTCTGGCCACCCAGCTGACGGCGTTCACCAATCGGGGTGGTTGTGTGCTGTTTTTTCCGCCGGAAACGCCGGATGAGACCACCCTGTTCGGGCTCCGCTGGGGGACGTGGCAGGACCCGAAAGAGGCGGATCAGTTTTCCGTGTCCGGCTGGCGGACGGATTCGGGATTGCTGGCGAATACTTTGAACGGTGCGCCGCTTCCGCTGGGGGCGCTGTCTGTGTTTCGCTGCTGTGAGCTAACCGGTGAGGGAACGGAACTGGCCCAGCTGGCTGGCGGTCCGCCGCTGTTGAAGAAGGCGGACACGGATCACGGTGCAGCATGGTTCTGTACGACGTTGCCGCTGGGGACGTATTCCAGTCTGGTCAGTAACGGAATTCCATTTTATGTAATGATCCAGCGGGCACTGGCTCAGGGGGCCGGGGCGCTGGGGAATGCCCGGCAGTGGACGGCCGCTGCGGGGACGCTTCCTGAGTCTTCGGCATGGACGGCTCTGGATGAGAAGTCCGGGGAGGTGCTGCCGTCGCTCCGCAGCCTCAACGGGGGGCTCTGGAAATCCAGCGATCTGCTGGCGGCGATCAATCGTCCGCTGGAAGAGGACAATGTGGAAACGGTGAGCGATGACAATCTGAACCAGTTGTTCAGCGGGTTGAATTACACGGTGATTGATGATCAGGCAGGAGCCGTGGGATCGCTGGCCAGTGAAGTCTGGCGAATGTTTCTGATTGCGATGATTGTGGCACTGATGGCGGAAGCGATTTTGTGCGTGCCGCAATGAAGAGAGAGTGGTGAGGAGAGAGTGGTGAGGAGAGAGGAGAGAGTAGGGACGAGGAACGGTGGGCGAGGCGGGGCGTGGACGTCCGTAGTTTTCCCCGGTGTCCTGCAGAATTCTCTTCAGCCGTGCGGGTTGTTCAGGAAAGTCGCTGCGACTTTCGGCGAAATTCCCTAAAATCCAATCGGATTCGGCACGTTCTGCTGACCGAAGGGCGGGGCAAGTCCGAAAAACAGGACAGGAGTGCGGCGCCTGCAGGGCGGCGCATGCGTCCCGTGCCACTGCCACCACCTCGGTTCAGGTGGCTCTGGGCAGAAGAATTCGCGGATTTGACTGGGTTTTTATTCCCGGTGTCCATCGAATCAACATCGTCCCCCCTACGTTGATTGGTTGGTTCCGCCAGGACTGAAAACTGCTCTGGAAAGTCAGAATTCGTGGTGAATCGCACTTGACTTTCAGACCAAATGACGACTCGGGGGCTGCAAAGTTTCAGACACCTTTTTCCAACCACCACTATGTCTGCAACACTCGAAAACGTCACACGAAAGCCTTCCTCAGGACGAACTTCAGTGTCATCGTCGTCCCCTTCCTCTTCCGTTCCGTCGACATCCACTGCTTCGTCGCCGGTACTGCCGGCCGCTGAGGTGTCTGCGGACAAGGTGCCCAAAAGCCGCGTTTATCTCTGGCATGGGCTCAGCGTTTCGGGATTTGTGCGACTGTTGTCGCTGCGGCCGCAGCTTTCGTGGACGTACGCCGACCGGTTGCTGACCACAGCGTTGATGAGCGGATTCAACTCCACCATGAATGCGCTGGAGTCGCTGATTTACGGCCGCGAGGTGCGTCAGGTTCAGTTGGAACACCCGCCGATCTTTATTCTGGGTCACTGGCGCAGCGGCACTACTATGCTGCACAATCTGATCACGCTGAATCCACAGCTGACGTTTCTGAATCTGTATCAGTGTCTGTTTCCCGGCCACTTTCTGCTGACGGAAAAACTGCTGGCACCGCTGACGGAACCGCTGTTGCCGAAAAAGCGTCCGATGGACAACGTTGAGGTCTCCTGGAAGAGTGCTCAGGAAGACGAAGTAGCCCTGGCCGTGCATAGCTTGTTGTCACCCTACATTATGCCGGCCTTCCAGGGGCGAATGGAGGTTTACGAGCGCTTTCTGGATCCACGTGACATGACCGAGTCTGAGCGGTCGCGATGGAAAGACTGTCTGACGACGCTGATCCGTAAAATGGCCCTCATCAAGCCCGCGTCCGTCGTCATGAAATCTCCGACGCACACCTATCGTGTACCGACTCTGCTGGAGATGTTTCCGAACGCCAAATTTATCTACATCTATCGCGATCCGCGGGCCGTGTACCAGTCCACGATTCACCTGCGGAAGATGATGTTTGCTGACAACACTCTGGGGCCGCTGCGACCGGACACGTGGTCAGAGGAAGCCATCACGCTGTATGAAAAGAGTATCCCGCTGTACCACGAATCGCGGCACCTGATTCCTGCGGGAAATCTGTGCGAAGTGAAGTTTGAAGACTTTGAAGCCGCGCCTCGCGAAACACTGCAGCAGCTGCACAGCACTCTGGGACTGCCGGGGTGGGCGGAAGCAGAACCGTTGGTGACGGCTGAGGTCTCAAAGTTCTCGGGCTACCGCAAGAATTCCTACCGCATGGACACCGCGACTCGCGAGATGCTCGAGTCGCGGCTGAAGTGGGTGTTTGATCTGTACGGCTATCCGATCAACTCGTAGGTTGGCCAGTTCAGAACAGCGGTCAGGAGCGAAAGGCGTCGGGTGCGGGAGGGCGAAGTTCCACCTGAGCCGCGCGCTTAGAAATGGGGGCCGGAACGAATCGTGCGGAGCCCCCTGCGGGCCATTTAGCTATTGGTTCCTGGGTCAGAAAAGGGGTCAGGAACCAATAGTGCGA
>JALQWE010000359.1 GCA_023258825.1 Planctomycetaceae bacterium
CCGGGGCTCACCGGCACTTCGACACTGGACTCTGCGGCCGGCCCGCGGATGGCCAGTCGCCGACTCTCGTTGGCGTTAGCCCCCGATGCTGCGGGCTGAACCAGCGATGCCAGCGCGGAGGCTGTGGTGATGAGTCGTGTCCGATTGGCGTCCGGAATCAGGACTCCATGAATCAGCTCTGTTTCGCTGCGCGGGAATCCAAGGAATGTGGTTCTGCGTTCTGTGGGAATCGTCAGCGTGGGCGGAATCGGAAAATCGACCAGCGCGGCTGTGGTGAGCGCTGCTGTCCAGCCGGGTTCCGCTTCCCTGTACAGTCGGAAAATTGTTCCGGATGGTACCGGTGTGTTGACTGCTCCAAGCGCCGGTGTGGTGAATGTCACGCCTCCGCGAATGATCGTGCTGAGCGAGTCGGCTGTGACACGCACACCGTTCAGTCCGACGTTCATTTCCATGCCACTGGTGACCCAGAAGCGTGAGGTGTTGCGGAGCAGACGACGAAAGCGGGAGTCGATCCGTGCATGCAGGTCCACGAATCTGGCATCCGGCGACAGGTCTACGGACAGGATCTTTCCGACCTGCACGCCCCGCCATGCAACCGGTGCTCCGGGCGCAACGCCGTACTGCGCATCAGCTCGCAGAACAATGTCGGTTCCCAGCCCGCCGTCATGATCCGGGGGTGTTGCTGCCAACCCTTCAAAGCCGCGCTGCGAAGGAGCTGATGATGGTCCCGGAACAACGGCGATGTATCGGGGCCCGATGGCTGTCTCCAGTCCGGTGATGCCGGTTGATGTGATCTGCGGCCTCACAATCCAGAATCTGGATCCTTCCCGCGCCAGGCCGACAGCGGGCGGGGACAGTCGCACGGTGACTTCAATTCGGTCAGCTGTCGGTGCGAGACTCACGCCCGTCACAATCCCGGCGTCGATTCCCCGATACCGCAGAGCATCTCCGATTTGCAGGCCATGGCCGTCCGGAAACTGAATGGTGATCTCGGGCCCCTGTTCCGGCAACGACATCCAGGTGAGTCCGCCGGCGAGAAGAACGCAGAGGGCCGTCACCCACCACAATCGGGATGTTCGAATCATTCCCGGCAGTGTCTCTGATGTCTCACGGAGACTGGCCATGGGAAGCTCAGGAACTTCGGATTGGCCCGAGGTCTCTGTCCAACTCACGGGCTTCTCAGGTGACGTGGTTGAGTGCTGTGGAGCTGGCTGTTCTGAAGACATCGCCTGTCACTCCTCCCAGATCGCGTGCGGGTCAAAACAAAACGATGCTGTCAGACTGAGGATCACACACAGAACGAACGCCACAATCGCAGGGCCAAGTTGAAACTGAACCAGATCACCCAGTTTGATCAGCATCACCAGCAACGACAGCAGCAACACGTCCAGCATGCTCCAGCGGCCAAGGTGTTCGGTCAGTTTCAGGGTGCGGATCTGCGTTGTCCGCTGCAGCACGCGGAAGTGACTGAGTTCCAGCAACAGGATCAACTTGGTCAGCGGCAGGACGATCGAAAACAGAAACACAACACAGCCCATGCCCCAGTGTGCATCCCGAAACATCTCCAGAATTCCACCCAGCACGCTGGATTCGCGGCGGATCCCCAGTTTTTCCACGATGAGTATCGGGCACAGAATTGCCGGCCAGAACAGGATCAGCGCTGCCATGGCAATTGCCGCGGTTCGGCTGCGACTTTTCTGAGCCGACCGGCGGGACCTAAGACTGGCACCACAGCGGGCACAGCAAGCCGACTGGCCCTGTTGCAGGACGGGCAACCGCTGAATCAGTCGACAGGCGTCACAGACCTGCAGGGCTGTGGTTGCTGTGGGGGCAGGACTACGTTCGGAAATCCCCATGACAGATCGCCAGGAGCTCAGGATGGTGTCCGCGCTGAATGAAGACTGCTGGTCGTAGTGGCTGAATGGCAGCCGCCTGGCGTTCAATCGTCGTGACGAGTGACAGCAGACGGACCGGTGAGCCGCTTTCTGTGGAGCTTATGTTCCGTTGCCGGGCAGTGGAAAGCCCGACTGAAACAGCTGGCAGATGGCGTCAGCGGCCTGGTGAGCGTCTGCGCCGGAAGTTTCAAGGTCCAGAACCGCACCGGCTGGAGCCGCCAGCAGCATGAGATCGAAGGCGGATTTGACGTCCGCCCGACGACCGTCAAATGACAGACTGATTGTCGATGCGAAACCGACAGCACGTCTGACGAGCTGCGAGATGGGGCTGAGGTGCAGTCCGTTCTCGCACGTGACTGTCACCTGCCGCTGAATAATGGATGTCTCCGACATGGCTCGTCTCCCGCTGCACACCGCTGCGTTCACCAGGGCTGGGAACGCAGCCAGCGTCAGCGAACTCTGTCTCAGGCGTCTCGTTCGCCGTCATCTCGCTCAACCAGCAGGTCCCAGATGTCGACGCAGGTTGTGGACTGCTTCAGGAAGTTGCAGAAGTCCGGACTGCGGAGGTGGCGGGAGATATTTTCCAGCCCGCGCAGGTGATCGCCAGGACGGTCCGGTGGAGAAATCACAAGAAACAGAATGTAGACAGGCTCTCCGTCGAGGCTGGAGAATTCCACCCCTGTGCGGGAAATCGCCACAGTCGCGGACAGCTTGTCCACGGATGCATGCTTGGTGTGCGGAACGGCAACTCCGTTACCGATTCCGGTGGATCCCAGCTCTTCCCGCTTCAGAATGGCTGCTACGACAGCTTCCTCATCCGCTTCCTTCAGGGCGCCAACGCCTTTCAGGCTGGCGACCATCTCACGAATCACGTCCTCTTTTCGGGTGGATTTCAGAGAGGGCAGAATCGCTTCCTTGATCACAAACTCAGTCAGTTTCATGGGCTCTCGCTTTATTGTTCAAAACCGGCTTTTGCCGAAATCAATCCCCTGCAGATCTTAATTCTTCCAACCGCGACGTCAGTAACGAAATCTGTCCCCGGCAATCCTACGGAGCCGGGTTGCCTTTTTCTTCCACTGCCCGCGCTGCATCCGAAACCGAAGTGGTGTGGCGACGGTCGCGGTGTTTTTCCTTATGCTTGTGGACCTGATGCTCCATCTTGTGCAGAGCCTTGTCGAAGGTGACTTTGGAGTCTTCACCTTCCACATGAGCGACGATGGTGTGGTAGCCGTCGATTTCGACAAGCAGCTCTACGTCAACACGAGGCCCTTCAAACTCGATGGTCACATCAATTTCGCTCACCGTGTCAAGAAACCGTACAAGCTTCTCGGCTTTCTGAGTGATATAGTCGCGAAGTTCCTGACGGATACTACCGTGACGACAGGTGATTGCGACCTGCATTTCGTCTTCCCCACAATAAAAAAACGCACCAGAATCCGGAATTCACTGCCAGCCACCCATTGTCCACGAATAACACTGTGCCGGCACTGAATTCTGTGCCTTGCAGACTGGGCGGTCGCTGGGAACCCGGCCAGCAGTCGTCAGACCTGTTCCGAGTCCCCTGATGCCGGTGTTGCGGACTACTGAATAACCTGATGCGATTCTATCGGGAATCCCGATTCAGGAAAAGCGATGCTTTTGCCAGCTTCTCAAAACAGATGCAAAGCCCCGGGCACGCACTGCGCACCGTAGTCACCGTTTTCGGCAGTCAACCAGTTTTTTCCCATTGGTCCCGGGGTGCGTCGAATTCGGGATTCTCGAGTGTTTTTCTATTTCGTACACCCGGAATCCGGATGTGGTGCCCCTGTATGCGGTTTTCCGCCGTGCTGTTCCTGAGGTCTGTGACCGAGTTGGGCCGCGGACCAGGCCGAATGTCGGAACCTGAATCAGCCCGTGCCGAGCGTTGCTGTGCTGAGCCGCCGATGAGACTGCGTTGCAGGAACGCAGTCTCGTGGTGACTCTGCGTGGAAACACTACCGTTGCCGCCGCACTCCGGCTTTCGCAGTGCGGGCGGCAAGGTTTAAGCACCGAGGTTATTCCACAGTCCAGTAGTCAAACACAAAGGGCTCTTCCAGTTTGCCACCCAGCAGTTCCACAAATTCCTTGTGGGCGGGATGTGGCAGGTACGCCGCGCGATCCGCTTCCGATTCGAATGTGATCTGATAGCCGTGCGTGAAGCCCTTGTCCAACCCTTCCGGACTGTTATTGATGCCGCGTTCAAAGTCGCGAACTTCCGGAATCCGTCGCTTCAGATCCTGAAAGGCCCGATTGATTTCGTCGAGTTGCGCTGCGGTCGTCTCTGGCTTGTACTTGAACAGAACAATGTGTCGCAGCACGCGTTTTTTCGCGGGAACTTCGCCGGTGGCTTCCAGCATGCGGACCGCGACAAAACGATTGCCAGCGTCGTTCAGGTGCACGCCATCGGTGGTCAGGACACCCTGCTCCTGTCCGGCAGTGTTGTATTCCCGCAGGTAGTTCAGAAAGGCCGCGCGCAGATCCAGCAGCGTGGTTTCTGTCTCAGTCGCCACCTTGCGGCTGATCGCACTGTACTGTTCAAGCATGCTGTCCAGTTCGTTGCTGCCATCATGCTTTTCGCCAATCACGCTGGGCGTCGCGAGAATCACCCGAGCTCCCGCATCACCACAACGCTTTACAAGGTTGCGCAACCCCTGCTCATAATCCGCCACTGATGTTCCACGTCCGTTCTTTGAGTGCCACACGTCGTTTATGCCGATGTAGATCACGACCACATTGGGCTTGTGCGACAGCAC
>JALQWE010000360.1 GCA_023258825.1 Planctomycetaceae bacterium
CGCAGTTTGATGAGGGTAGTGTGCAGATCAATCTGACGTTGCCGCCTGGTTCTTCCCTGGATGCATCGCATCAGGTGTCGCTGGTGATTGATCGGAAACTGCAGCAGATGCAGAAAACGGAGACCAATCCGCAGGGGGCTTTACTGCATTTTGTGCGTCGAACGGGGCGGGCGGAGATGGATGAGCATGCATCGCCCGTCAATGTCAGCGAGTACATTCTGAGCCTGAACCCTGACGTGCAGAACTATCGTGACGACATACTGAGGAAGTTGCTGACAGAATTGCGGGACGAGGCTCCGGGCGTGGACATTGAGGTGGAGCAACCGCTGGCTCACCTGATCAGTCACATGGTTTCGGGCGTATACGCGCAGATCGCCATCAGGATTCAGGGAGATGATCTGGACGCGTTGCAGCGAATTGCTGAGCAGGTGAAGCGGACGTTGCAGTCCGTTCCCGGGGTAACGCCACCGATTGTGGAGCCTGTTCGGCAGACGGAGGAGTTGCATATACGGCTTCGAGCGGATGAACTGGCGTTTCACGGGGTCACGCGAGCCTATGTGGCCCGGATTGTGCAGACGGCCCTGCAGGGTGAGGTTGTTTCGAAGATTCTGGAAGGTCAGCGACGATTTGATCTGCTGGTGCGGCTGGAGGAGAATTATCGCACTGACTACGCCAATCTGGGGCGACTACGAATTGATCTGCCTGGCGATCGGGGACAGATCGAGCTGCGGGAGCTGGCGGATATTGAAGTGGGTTCCGGTGCGAATGCGGTGAATCGCGAGAACGCTCGGCGACGGATTGTGGTTCGCTGCAATACTCAGGGACGTGACCTTGCCAGTGCTGTCGCGGAGATTCGCGAACGCGTGCAGAGCAATGTGACTCTGCCTGAAGGCTACTTTGTTGATTATGGTGGTCAGTTTGAAAGTCAGCAGCGTGCGACGCGGACGATTGTCGTCCTGGCGGCGGTTGCTGTGATTGGCATGTTTGTGGTTTTGCTGATCCTGTTTCCTTCGGTCAGGATTGTCCTGCAGATTCTGAATGCGTTGCCAACGGCCTTTATTGGGGGAGTTCTGGCGCTGGTCTTGACGCAGCAGTCACTGACGGTGGCAAGTCTGGTCGGGTTCATTTCTCTGGGAGGGATTGCTGTGCGCAATGGCATTCTGCTGGTGACGCACTACTTTCACCTGATGAAAGAGGAAGGGGAAGAGTTCAGCGAGCAGATGGTGGTGCGAGGAAGCCTGGAACGGCTGGCCCCGGTGTTAATGACAGCATTGACCGCCGGGATTGGTCTGGTCCCACTGGTTCTGGGAGGACAGGAGCCGGGGCGTGAAATTCTGTATCCCGTGGCCACAGTGATCCTGGGAGGGCTGGTGACATCCACATTTTGTGAGTTCCTGATTCATCCGGGCCTGTTCTGGCGATTCAGTGGATTGGATGCTGTCCGACTGGCGAAGTTGAGTGATGCGGCTGATGAGTTCGGCGAGGTGCGTTGAAGAGTCTGACGCAGGAGTTTGTCAAAGGGGCAAACAAGTCGCGTGGCCTGAGATGCTGACGGAGTTGATGCAGGGAGTGTTGTCGGCTTGCGCTGTGTTATGGACGCGGTAGTGAGTTGGTTTGGGGCAGGTATTTTCGAAAGGAGAGAGGGTGATGCAGAAGTTCGTAAGTTTGGCGTCGGCCCTGGGGGTCGTGTTTGCGATGACCTTCATTGCCGGATGTGAAGACTCAGCAGTCCCGGGAAGTGCCGACGCAACCGGCGCGTTCACGAAGGCGGCAGAGGAAGGGCACGCGCATGGTGATGGCGAGGATGAGCATTCGCATGCCCATAGTCACGGAGCGGGACCGCATGGTGGTACACTGGCGGACTGGGGCGGCGGCAAATACCACGTCGAGTTCACTGTTGATCATGAGAAGCAGGAGGCCACGGTCTATGTGCTGGGCAGTGATGAAAAATCACCGACCCCGATCAGGGCCGACAGGATTTCGCTGATGATCAACGAACCGGAAATGCAGACGGATTTACTGCCTCAGCCACTGGACGGTGAGACTGACGGAGCGTCGTCGCGTTTTGTCGGGACGCACGAGACGTTGAAAACTGTTCAGGATTATTCAGGGACGCTGACCGCCGAAATTGAGGGCACACCGTACACCGGAGACTTCAGGGAACAGGCACACGAGGGCCATGATCACAAGTAATCACGTCCGTGCGGAGTTTTGTAGCGGGACAACTCTGGATTGGTCTGATCCGAGTTGTCCTGTGTCTGCGTCTGTTGTGATGGACGTGAATGGCTGATTCATCAGCCCAGGTAGACATGACCATTTTGATGGTTGTGAACGGTGACGGCAGATTTGTTTGGAGTTCGACCGTCTTTGGGGCTCAGCGCGGAAGAGCCGGGCGAGGCCGTGTGGAGCGGAGGGTCATGGTTTTCAGCAACTGCTCGGGTGCGCCCTGAAAGCGGGAGGAGTCATCATCCGCGTGTGAGAACAGGAGCGAGTACTGTTCGCCGGAGCGGGCGCTGCAGAGGTAGTAATCCCAGAAAATTGTCTGGTTGGTTGGGGCTGGGGGATTGGTGGACGGGGAAGGTGACTGGGGCGCGGGCTGGGGCGAGTTTTGCGAAGGTTTGATGATAGATGTGGCCTGAACGTGATGGATTCGCCAGCCACCCACATCGGATTCCACGGTGCTGCTGACAATCTGGCCCTGTCGTTCACTGATGCGACGTTCAACGTCGGCAACAAATTCCTCTTCGGAGGTGAACTTGCCGGCGCTCAGTTGTGCTGCCGGGGCCAGATTGCACTGGGCGATCAGCGAACCATTGTCGAGCATTCTGAGAATGACGAGATCGGCTGTTTCGTGGAACACATGCCAGTTGCGGTTATGAAGCAGCAGCAGTCGCCAGGGGGTGACCAGTGTCAGCAGCAACTGACGTTCTTCAGGAAACGTCGCCGGGATTTCCTCGGGAAGCGTGGCGGCAGGCGTTGTGACTTCCTGAGACCATTCGATGGTGGCGTTGACATTGAGTCCGGCGTTGACGGCACTGGCGCTGCGTTTTTCCTGCATCGTGGCGGAGAGGCTGCGGATCAGACCTGCTTCGCGGACAAAAGTCAGGGTACCGCGGAGAGTAATTTCCGTGGCTGCCCCGGCGACAGCCCCCTGCCCTGTGCATTGAAAATCGATCAACGCCTCGGCCGGGGTCAGTTGTCTGAGAGTGCAGGTGACGGATTGAGTGATGAAAGCGTCTACGCCGGTCAGCATGGCGAACACCCACGGGTCAACATTCCACGATTCTCCGCTGCCGCTGAGCTGACGGGTGGGCAGGAGACCAGAGGCGGCGAGCGGATCGCAGGCGAACTGCAGCAGATCCACCTGAGGTCGTGTGAGCCGCACTTCGGGGCTCAGCTGCACCAGTTGTGTGTCTTTTCCATACAGGTGGATCAGGCTGGACTGTGGGGGCAGCGTGGTGCGACGTTCGGGATCCCGGCCGACGGTTGTTGTGGTTCTGGCGAGGCTGTAGCGACGTGAGGCGCGACGGGACAGCAGGCTGTCGGAGGCGGTTGGGTATTGACGTTGATCAAACTCAAAGTTCCCCTGCGCCTTCAGGGGGAATTCGGACAGACCGGAGGTGGATGGGGTGGAGAGTTTCCCTTCCAACTGCATGGAATAGACCACGCGGGTGGTCACTTCCGGGCGAACGCGCGGCGTGAGCGTGACCAGACCGGTGGTGGCTGTGTTGGCATCCTGAGCTAAGGTGCGTCCTGACAGCAGAGCGAGGGTGCTGCAGGTCTGCAGGAACTGTCTCCGTCGTGGTGTTGGTGGACAGGATTGCTGGCTGGTCGGATGTGCCATTCCCGAAGGTCTCTGCTGGCGGTGCGGAAGTGACTGATGAGGGGCAGTCTTAATCGCAGAAGCGGACTTCCGTCAATTGCAGGTTGCGGAATGCTGCTGGCGGAATGCGGGTGAGGAATTGCGGGGATCTGTTTTGAATTGGTGGTGCAGCAGGGGCCGGGGCCTGTTAGAATGGGGGCCTATGGAATACTGGCAGGCCTGTTTGATAGTGTGTCCGGCGGCAGCGATTGGTGGGGCCATCAATTCGGTGGCGGGTGGCGGTACGCTGGTGACATTTCCTGCGCTGATGTGGGTTCTGGACGCGTTGGGCGGCACGGCGAATTCTGCAATTCTGGCCAATGGAACCAATACAGTGGCCCTGGCGCCCGGGGCTTTTTCCGGGTCATGGGGGTACCGTCGTGAACTGAAGCAGCTGGGACGCTGGGTTCGGTGGCTGGCGATACCCAGTCTGGTCGGCGGGGTGATTGGATCACTGCTGGTGGTGAACAGTGGGGAATCGTCGTTTCGGGCGATGATTCCGTGGTTGATTGGTCTGGCGACGCTGCTGTTCATTCTGCAGCCGCGGTTGAAGCCTAAGGTGGCCGCTGTTCCTGATGCGGTGGACAGCCAGGGGCAGTCGGGGCACCGCTATCGGGCTCTGGTCTTTCTGCTGCAGCTGCTGATTGGGCTGTATGGCGGTTATTTTGGGGCCGGGATCGGGATCCTGATGCTGAGTTCGCTCAGCCTGCTGAACGCCGGCACGATTCATCAGGTGAATGGTCTGAAGACATTCCTTGCGGGGCTGATCAACGGCGTGTCGGTGGTCGTATTT
>JALQWE010000035.1 GCA_023258825.1 Planctomycetaceae bacterium
CATCAAGGCGAAGGGGTCTGCGGGGCAGAGTGTTGGCGCGTGGCTGGCGCATGGGGTCACCATTGAAATCGAAGGTGACGCCAATGACTATGCCGGGAAGGGTTTGTCCGGCGGTCGTTTGATTGTGTACCCGCCGAAGGAAGCTGGATTTGCTGCCGAGCAGAACATTCTGATTGGCAACGTGGCTCTGTACGGAGCCACCTCCGGCGAAGCCTATTTCCGGGGGATTGCTGCTGAGCGATTCTGCGTCAGAAACTCTGGTGCCACCGCGGTGATTGAAGGTGTAGGTGACCACGGGCTGGAGTACATGACAGGTGGTCGCGCTGTGGTTCTCGGGCCGACCGGTCGCAACTTTGCTGCCGGGATGTCCGGTGGTGTGGCCTACGTCTTTGATCCGGGCGATCGCTTCCTGGTGAACTGCAACCTGGAAATGGTGGAACTGGAAAAGGTGGTGGATCCGGCGGATGAAGAAGAGCTGCAGACGCTGATTCGTAATCACCTGAAGTACACGGGTTCGACAGTTGCTGCGAATATTCTGAGCCACTGGGACACGGCGCTGGGCCAGTTCCACAAGGTGATGCCGATCGACTACAAGCGGGCTCTGAAAGAGCTGATGGCTGAGAAGGCAGGAGCGGCAAAGTGATGCAGACAAGCGGATGCAGGCTGGTCGATCAGCCTGTGTGATCACGTAAAGTGGAGCCCCGGATCATCGTATGGTCCGGGGTTTTTTATTTTGGCGAAGTCTGTATGAGGTGAGGGGGGATGGCGAAACGGTGTTCAGCTTGCAGATTGTCGCGTTTCGCTCCGTCGAAACGAATGTCCAGCGTTTTCACGGCCGAACCCGGCGTTCAAATCCCTTTGCTCCATCAGACTGCGAACGCCGCGGAACTTCCGGATTGCCGCTGTTTCGCCATCCCGGCTGGGGGGAGACGCAGTCTGCTGTTCGCTGTGTCACCGTCACCGTCGCGCTTCGTGAGGTTCTGATGGGTAAGGGCGTCGGGGTTTGGGCGTCATTGTCGGCAACTGGTTTGCTAAAGAAACCCGTGCTTTTTCAAATCTCCGATCAGCCCGGTGGTGTGACGAAACGTCTGGCGAAGCTGGGTTGCTACGGACGACGTGAAATGTGGTCCTGCGGACGGACCGAGGGCTTCGCGAAGATCGCACAGTAAGGTGACAGCTTCGGAGTAGTTGGCGAGGGTTCTTTGTGAGACGAGTTTCGTGATTTTTTTCACGATCCTGTCGGGATTTTCGGCCAGTGCTGCGAGATGTTTTCTCCGTTGTTCCTCTTCGGCAGCCTGTTTTTCGCGCTCCAGAACCTGATTGCGTACTTCTGCCAGTTGCAGCAGCTCTTCCATTGTTCGAAACGTTTTTGTGGTGGGCCACTGGATGGGCGTCACAGTTTCCCGGATCGACTGCAACACGTCCGCTCGTACAGCACCGGAATCGTCGTTGAGCAACTGTTCGAGCAGCGCGATCCGTTGCTTTTCGGATTTCTTTTCCAGCCACGGGAGGATTGGCAGTTGGGGGGCGACTGTTTCACTGATGGCTGCTGATTCGTCGGCTGCCACCTGAATCAGACATTCACGGACTTCGTAAAAGTCTGCCATGAGTTGCAAAGGCTGTGGCAGAGCCTTCAACCCGGCTGGCACGGGCGGTTCCTCGGCTTCAGGAGGTGCGCAGCCAAGCCATGCGAGATAGAGTGGGCGAAGATCGCCCTGGATCAGGAGTTCGCGAACAGGCACGAGTTCCTGCAGGAGGTCTTCGATGTCACAAAAATAGTCATTCCAGCGTTCAGTGTCTCCTTCCGGATTCACCTGCAGCACACCGCCTGGTCCAGTCTTGTCCTGTGACCACACAATCTGGTGTTTGATGAGCCAGGGCTGAAGGGCGGTGACACCGCCGGGAAAGCCGTGTGGCAGACGGAACATGAGTTGTCGAATGCCGAAGTTTGCGAAATGCACATGCAGATCGAATCCGCGACGCATCATCCCGAGCGGTTTACCGTCGAAGTCATCGTCATGATATTCCGCGGTAAACTCTCGCCGAGTCAGTGTTCCCCGCCCTGACTGTCTCCGCATGTACTTCAGTTGTTCATGGTCAAGGGGGCGATCAATCGCGAGGAAGTGGAGGAATTGGTATTCGCTCATGTGTGTCGAGTTCCGACAGTGGTTGACCGTGATTGTTTCAGGGGGCTTATACAGCGTCATTGGAGAGGTCAATCGTGAGTCGTAGTCCGGAGACTACGACTCACGCTGCCTGCTGACGGTGACTGGCCACTGGAAAGTTCCAGGTCATGTGAAGTACGGGACTTGTTCTGAGGGTCAGGTGGGCCGTGGATTACCACTTCCAGCCGGACTGACCTTTCAGATTCTGGATGCAGTCGGCAGGCCATTCGCCGCGATGCAGGCGGATAATGATTTCGGCGCCCAGTGCCCATGTGGCATCGTGAGACTCATTATCCAGCCCTGCGACATGTCCGCTGAGGAGCACATTGGGCATGGAGATGAGCGGACTGGAGGCGGGGAGTGGTTCGGTTTCGAAAACATCAAGTCCGGCCGCGCGGACTTTTCCGGACTGGAGAGCGCGAATCAGGGCGGGTTCGTCGATCAGCGGACCTCGCGCCGTATTGATGACAACAACTCCGGCCTTCATTTTGGCGATGGAGGATTCGTTGATGATGTAACGGGATTCGGCAGTGACAGGCAGATGCAGGGACACAAAATCGGACTCGGTGAACAATTCATCGAGGCTGACCAGAGGGATGTTGTGTTGCTGGGCGAACGCGGTGGGCGGGAAGGGATCATAGGCAATGACCTTCATACCCAGCCCGAGCCCGCGGATGGCGGTGGCCTGTCCGATGCGTCCCAGTCCGATCAGTCCGAGCGTACGTCCCCAGACTCGAGGATAGGGATTACGGTTCCATTCGCAGCGGCGGACTTCCTGATCGAGAGCCGGGAAACCGCGTCCGATGGCCATCAGCATGGCGATGGTGTGTTCGGCGACGGAATGATGATTGCAGCCTGGGGTGGTGGCCACCACGATACCCTTTTCGTCGCAGGCGGGAAGATTGATGGCATCGAAGCCGACACCGGCGCGTGCGAGCACTCGGACCTGCGGGCTGGCGGCGATGACTGCTGGTGGATACGGCTCGGACCCGGCAATGACGGCATCGTATCCGCGGATGGCCTGGATGAGCACATCCGGGTTCCAGAGATCCAGGCGGCGATCCACAACATGACATTCATGACCGGCATCTGCCAGCAGTTGGAAGTGGGGGCCTGTTTCTCCATTGAGTGCCGTACAGAGGACGCGTACCATAGACAAAGTTCCTGTTGAACAGAGATTTTCAGTGTGGACGGGATTGAACGATGGGCCTGCGGCACATGCTGAGGGCTGCAGACCGGTGCAGGCAACCTACTGAGAGAACACATGCGGAACCTAACAGTCCGGCTGACCTGCGACAATCAGATTGAAGTTCAGCTCGGCACGGAATCTCGCACCGGGGAATGCTACTATCTGGACCTGCGAACGGAAACGGAATCGGGGGGAGAGTCTGCTGCCGGACTGGTTTCCGGGGTCCGGCTGTTGCTGGCGGGCTGGTTGACGCTGCTGACGGAGTTGGCAGATGGTGAGCAGGTGTTTTTGCCCTTCGATTTTTCGGACGAGTACACTCAGTGGATTACGGTGCATCGGTCCGGACGGGATGCGTCGGTGGTTTTTGGCTGGGCGAATATTGAGGGCTGGGCGATTTCCATTCGGGATCCCTCGTCGTACTCCGCCGCGGCAGCTCAGTTTCAGCCGGACGAACCTCTGTACGTGCAGACGTTTTATCTGCCGCGGCTGATCGGTGATCTGCGGCACGCCGTGGGCAGTCTTGTGGAAAACGGGACCGAGCGGCCTGCGGATACGGCCAGCTGAGCGTGGGTGGTTTGCCAGGGTGTTCCGATGTGTCTGCGGGGGGCTGGAATGTCTCAAAAACCGGATTCTCATCCCGCCAGGCCATTGGTCGCAGGATTCCGCAGCTTTCCCAGTGTGTTTTGGATGGAAAATTCCCGGGTTTGATTAGACTTGCGGGACATGGATTTTCCCGGCGGATGGGACTCGGGCCGATCTGATTTCGGAGCTGCGGGCTGACAGGCTGATCGGGTCAAAGTCGTGTTAAGATCCGGAAGGTGTTTTGTGAAGAACTATCCGGTGGGATGGTGGCTTCGCAGATGGGACTGAGTGTCCGTTTGCCGGCGTTTTGCTGAGAGTGGGCCCGGGGATTTGGGGCCGGTTTATGTGTTGGGTCTTTTGCTGTTTCATCTGATTGCTGTCACCACTATGAAAACTCTGCAGATAGTCTGGCATCCTCACCCTGCCCTGCGTTGGAAATGTCGCGAGGTCACTCGTATTGACGCAGAATTGCGTGAGCTTGTGCAGCAGATGTTTGACCTGATGTATGCGGCTCGAGGGGTAGGATTGGCTGCCAATCAGGTGGGTCTTCCGTATCGTCTGTTTGTGATCAATCCGGAGGGTGATCCGGATCAGAAGGATCAGGAGATGGTCTTTCTGAACCCCCGGATCACTCGTCGCAAGGGCAGTGAAGAGGACGAGGAGGGGTGTTTGAGTTTGCCGGAGATTCATGCTTCGGTGACTCGCGCGACGCAGATTGTGGTGGACGCCTTTGATCTTTCGGGTCGTCAGTTTGAAGTGGTGATGGAGGACTTTCCGGCGCGGGTGGTTCAGCATGAGTACGACCACATTGAGGGTTTGATGTTCACGGACCGGTTATCTCCTGCGGCCCTTGGAAAGTTGACACCCATGTTGACGGATCTGGAGGTTCAGTTTCGGGCGCGTCAGAAGGAAGGCCTGATCGGAACGGACGACGAGTTGAAAGCAGAGTTGCAGGCGCTGGAAAAGTTGCGAACGTAAATTTCCGGTGTTGATTGTCGTGACTGGCTGTTGAGTTGTGATGGGTGAGTGGTTGACGGACAGTGGTTGGCGGGAACGTGCCTGGCAGGACCGTGGGGCTTTTGTTGAACTTGTGGAAGCAGACTTACGATGGCTCAATCAATTTTTGATCTGACGGGTGAGACAGCTGTGGTGCTTGGGGGCACCGGTGTACTGGGTGGTGGCATGGCCTCAGCCCTGGCTTCGGCTGGCGCAGCAGTCGCGATTGTGGGTCGCAATGCTGAGCGTGGGATGGAGCGTGTGCGAATGATTGAAGCGGCGGGAGGTCGAGCGATCTTTCAGGCTGCGGATGCTCTGGATGTCAATTCCCTGAGTGAGGCTCGAGACGCCATTGTTCGCGAGTTGGGGTCGGTAACGGTTCTGATTGCAGCAGCGGGTGGCAATCGTCCGGATGCGACCCTGCCTCCGGGCAGTGACTTTTGTCGGCTGTCGCGTGAAGCGTGGAATGGTGTCTTTGATCTGAATCTGGTGGGCGGCTCGTTGTTGCCGGCTCAGGTGTTTGGCGAAACCATGCTGGCTCAGAAAAAAGGCAGCATCATCAACATTGCGTCGATGGCCGGGATGATCCCCTTGTCCCGGGTTGTGGCGTATTCGGCGGCAAAAGCGGCGGTCATCAACTTCACGAAGTTTCTGGCACGTGAATGGGCGACTCGCGGAGTTCGGGTGAATGCCATCAGCCCTGGATTTTTCCCGGCGGAGCAGAACAAGGCGTTGCTGTTTCGTGACGATGGCAGTTATACAGAGCGTGGTGCTCAGATCATTTCGCACACTCCCATGGCTCGTTTTGGCGAAGCTCAGGAGTTAGCGGGTGCGGTGATCTGGCTGGCATCTTCCCGGGCGTCATCCTTTGTTACAGGTCAGAACATTGTGGTTGACGGCGGATTTTCCTCCACCACAATTTAGCTGTCAGATTTATGCAGTCCTCGCCGGCACGACGCCGGACATTGTCATCACGGAGGATCGTCCGAAGAGAATCGCGGAACGATCATGCCCACACCATCGGTTAGTAAGCAATTGAAATCCCTGCCAGTGACGCGCGATGCTGATGAAGCCTTGCGTGAGGCTGTGGCATCCGGTGACAGTGCTGCGTTTCAGCAGGCATGGCTGGACGAATTCAGTCGTCCGCTGAAACGCATACGTCGGCGACTTGGCCGGGATCCGCTGTTGTGTGGCTGGTCAGTGGACAGTTCAGAGTTATCGGCTCTGGAACGGGAACTGGCTGCATCGCTGGATGTGTTGCAGGTCTCAACCGGAAAAAAGAAGAAGAAACAGGAAGCTCGAAAACGTCCTGAATCGCTCAACCAGGTGCTTGCCGCGTGGGCCGCGGGAGTGCGTGGCGTTCCCGGGCCGTGGGAAGCGCTGGCGGTGGCAGAGGTGCTGCTGCGCGAGGGCAGCCAGCTGGATCCGGATGTTTTTGTTTCCGTGTTCACGGCCTTGTCCCGAGGTCTGCAATCGCTCTGGGGCGGCAAAAATCTCAAGGGGCGCGGTACAGAATCTGTGGCTGCCACTTCCGATGCGGTTCAGAGCCTGCTGGTGAATGGCGAAGCTGCTCTGGTCTGTGGTTTGGTGCTCAGTCCGCTGGAGGGAGCCGAGGAGCTGCAGACGGCAGGTCGGACCAGTCTGCAGCGCTGGCTGCACGACAGTACCGATGAGGCAGGTCATCTGCATGGTGCCCTGCTGTTTCGACTGCCGGAAGTGCTGGCTCCTGTTGCGCGTGGCACGTTGTGGGCGGATGTGTTTCACCAGCCTTTGTGGGAGGGAGACGATCTGGGCCGCGTGCAGCAACTGCTGAGCAGGGCGTGCATGTTGGCGACACCCCCGATAGCAGAGCATCGTGCTGACGAGGTTCCGGTGACGTCCCCTGTGCCACTGCAGCCCATTCTGCAGATGCTGCTGGAGACTGTTGAGTGTCGGCATTCTGCAAAGCTGTCCCGCCTGCTGAAGAAGACGCAAAAGCCTGTCGACGAGGTCACGATTCCGAAGAAATACCGCGCTGGCCGTGACGAAGACTCCGAGGACACGAAAACTCAGCCCGAGAAGCCCGAGAAGGCTCAGAAGTCAGAGGACGCGTCGCCACTGCAGATTTCGTGGCAGTCCGATACCGTGAGTTCGGCGGTTCTGCGAACGTCGCTGCAATCGGACGCAGATGTGATCATGCTGGATTGGCATGGCGATCAGGTGCAGTTGCAGATTTTTGCCGGCGGCATTCAGATCTTTGCGGGACCGTGGCAGTGGTCAGTGCAGCTGGACGAAAAACCGGTGGCCGCGCCGACGTCATGGAAGTGCAGTTGCTGGTTTGACGACGCGGAGTGTGTGTTTATTGAGCTGGAAGGCGAGTGCGGGGATTCGCTGAAGTGCATTCGGCAGATCATGCTGGCCACTCGTGAGCGATTTGCGATGCTGACGGACAGTGTCACCACCTCCGCTGCTCAGCCGCAGGTTGAGCTGACGACGGCCTTGCCGCTGGCTGAGGGAGCGGTCGTGGCGGCGGATTCGAGAACCAGAGAACTGGTGATTGGTCGCGGCCTGTTGCGGGTGCGAGCAATTCCGGTCTGGCTGGAAGACGATCGGGTGCTGCACGCTTTGGGGCAGTGTGTTGAGCAGGACGGGCAGTTGATTTCAGCGGGACCCGGCGCGGGGGGAGTCACGATTCCGCTGGCGCTGGATTGGCACCCGGGACGAGTAGACGCGGCGGCTGACTGGGCGAGACTGACGGTCACAGAAGCGCGGCGGTACAACGGGGCTCATGAAGCCGCCGGGTTTCGCGTGCGAGTGGGTGATTTTCAGGTTCTGCTGTACCGCAGTTTGATGCCAGGGGTAAGCAGTCGAGCGTGTCTGGGCCTGCATACCTGGGACGAGACAGTGTACACGCGAATTCCTGGACGGAAGACTCCCATGGAAGGTCTTGTGGAAGTGGAATCGCCGGAATAGCCGTCGTTCTGCGGTGCCTCGTCTGTCACTTTGGATTCAGAAAAACGTTTGAAAAGACTGGTTTTTTGTGTCAAGGTGCCAGGCACCTGAGTTCCTGGGTAACGCTGAGTGCTCGGAGATTCTCCGGGGTGGTTGAAATCACAGGGTGTGCTGTGGAAGTGCGAGGTTGTTGCGGGGAGGATTGCTGTGAGATTGAAAGTCGCCTGGTGGCTGTGCGGTGTGTTGGTTTTTGAGCTGAGTGCCGTGGCCGAGGAGTTTGCGGCGCCGGAGGGAATGACGCTGATCTATCAGCATGATTTCCAGGACGGTCAGGCGGAGCGTTACCAGCCGACGGATGTTTCTGCGTGGAAGTTGCAGGCTCAGGGGGACAATCAGTTTCTGGCGTTGACGAAGAAGAACAGCAACTTTTCACCGCCCTTTCGATCGCCGCTGAATCGAACGCTGATCAAAGATCTGGAAGTGTCTTCGTTTGTGATGGACATTCGTTTTCAATCCACGATTGCGGACTATCCGCATCGTTCACTGTGTCTGTTTTTTGGCTATCAGGACGACGCGCATTTGTATTACGTGCATTTCGGAAAACGCACGGATGACCATGCGAATCAGGTGTTCATTGTGAACGGCGCGCCTCGGGTGAAGATTTCCACAAAGACGACGGCGGGAACACCGTGGACGGATGAGTGGCACAGGGCCCGCATTGTGCGGGACGTTGGTTCCGGAGCGATCACGGTATACTTTGATGATCTGAAAACACCGATCATGACTGCGGTGGATCGCACCTTTGTGCGGGGGCGTCTGGGGTTTGGATCGTTTGACGATATCGGCAACTTCGACGATGTGAAAATCTATGTGCCGGAGCAGGATGGGGCTGGCCGGTCTGGCGGAGACGGATCGCGGTAGCTTCGGTTTGCGGCAACCCGGCCGCGGGGATTTCCCTGAAATCGTCGCGGGAAAACGGCTGGGCGGTTTACTTTTCCGGGCAAACACAGGAGAGTTTGGACAGGGACCTCGGCGGAGATTCGACGGGAATTCAGCCTGTTGGAAAGCCACCGCGGAAATTTCGGATCAACCGCTGCCGTCTTTGGTGCAAATGGTTTCATGTGGATCCTTAACCCGGCAAGTCTGGTCATCGGAGATCGCAGCTGGATCGTTCCAGCTGCGTTGATTGCTGTTTTGGGACTGACGTGGATTTTCTGGCAGAATCGTCAGCGATTGCGGGCAGGATCTGCGGGGCCCTGGTTGCGTGGTGCCGCGTGGTTGTTGCTGGCGATCTGTCTGCTGAATCCGCTGTGGAGTGGTCAGCGTCCGCGTTCCGGGGCCAATGTGATCGCTGTTGTTTCTGATATCAGTCGCAGTCACCTGGTCAGTGCCAGTGCGGGGGGGGCAACACGAGCTGAAGAGTTTCAGCAGGTGTTGAAAGCGGGCGAGTCCACGACGCCCCCCGGTTGGCTTAAACGTCTGGAGCAGGACTTCGAACTGCGACGTTACACAGTGGCCGAGCGTTTGCTGCAGGTTGATCGTCTGGATGCCGTGGAGTTTCAGGGTACGGCTTCCAGTCTGAATTCAGCGCTGAAAAGTCTGCAGCAACGTTATGAGGGTCAGCCGCTGGCCGGCGTTCTGTTGTTGACGGACGGCAATGCCACGGACGCCGCAATTGATCCTCAGCTGCTGAAGACCATGCCTCCGATCTATCCGGTGGTTCCTGCAACAGAGACCACATTGCCGGATGTCGGTGTGGGCACGTGGAGTGTGACGCAGACGGCCTTTGATGACGCTCCGGTTACGATTCAGGTGTTGCCTCAGGTTTCCGGGGTTGCGCAGGGGCAGATTGCCGTCAGTTTGTGTGATGCGACGGGTGTGCTGCTGGAACGTCAGACCATGGCACCGACGGACACCATACCGCTGCGATTTCGACACCGGCCGACTCAGGGTGGCACGGTCTTTTATCAGTTGCGAGTGGCACTTGTTGACAGTCAGGGAGCGGAAGTGGCGGAGGAGGCCACACTGGTCAACAACGTGCAGTTGATTGCGGTTGAGCGGGGCACAGCGGCGCGACGAATTCTGTACGTGTCCGGCCGCCCGAACTGGGATTTCAAATTCCTGCGCCGAGCGGTGGAATCGGATCCTCTGCTGGAAATTGTGGCCTTGATTCGGATTGCCCGAAAGGAAGCAAAGTTTGATTTCCGGGGGCGTGAAGGAGAGTCCTCAAATTCGCTGTTTCGTGGGTTTGACAAAGCGGACCCGGAGACGGTGGAAGAATACGATGAGCCGGTACTGGTCAGGCTGAACACGAAGAGTGACGAGGAGTTGCGAGGTGGATTTCCTCAGCAGGCTGAGGAGTTGTTTCAGTACGATGGGCTGGTGGTGGATGATCTGGAGGCGGACTTTTTCACCGCCGATCAGATGACCCTGATTTACGACTTTGTATCTCGTCGCGGTGGTGGACTGCTGATGATGGGCGGTCAGGAATCACTGTCGCAGGGTGATTTTGCCCGAACGCCTGTTGGCGAGCTGTTGCCGGTGGATGTAGGGCGGCGGATGCAGTTTCCTGAAGCTGGTGTGCGATTGCGGCTGACTCGCGATGGCTGGCTTCAGCCCTGGATTCGACTGCGGCCGGATGAAGCCGGGGAAGAACAGCGACTGGAAGAGATGCCTGAGTTTCTGACGATCAATCCGGCGGGTTACGTGCGGCCGGGTGCGGTCGTGATGGCTCAGGTTGAGGATTCGGCCGGGGTGCAGTGGCCGGCGCTGGTTGTGCAGCGTTTTGGCCGGGGCCGGACTGGGGCGTTGTGTCTCGGTGACCTTTGGCGCTGGCGATTGAATGAGGGGTTGAAGTCGTTGCAGCAGCCGGAAGTACCCACCGCGGCTGCCGCGGAAGCAGGGAGTCCGGAAAAGGCTGGTGATGATCTCAGCGACCACGCGCGGGCCTGTCGTCAGATGATGCGCTGGCTGGTGGCCGACGTCCCGCGTCGACTGGAGGTTGGGGCAACGGAAGACACAGAAACAGGTTCTGCCGGAATGAAACTGACCGCGGTGGTGCGCGGGAGTGATTTTGAAGTGTCGGAAAATGCGGATGTGCGATTCAGTGTCACGGCACCGGATGGGCAGGTTTTCGAGTTGACCGGCGTGCCTTCTGACACGGAATCAGGAACATTTGAAGCCACTCTGGTCGCAGCGCAGGAGGGTGGCTGGCAGATGTCGGTCAAAGCGGTGGTGTCCGACGATGCCAAAGCGCAACCACTGACGGCCGTCGCAGGATGGGCATCTCAGCCGAATCAGAAGGAAATGCAGTCGGTCCGGATCAATCGATCGGGACTGGAAGACCTGGCGACACAGACGGGGGGCCGTGTTCTGGAACTGGATGAGATCGAGGATCTGGTGTCTGCCCTGCCCCAGTCTCAGGCGCCGCTGACAGAATTCTGGTCGTGGCCGGTCTGGCACTCCTGGTGGGTCTTTCTGATCGTTGTTGGCTGTCTGACAGCGGACTGGACGATGCGGCGTCGTGGAGGGCTGCCATGAAACCAGCGAAACGTGGCGTGGTACTGGCAACCTGTCTGTGGCTGGTGATGGCCAGCGCAGAGACGTGGGCGCTGCAGCCTCCGGAGATGCAGGGCCAGACAGGGCTCATTCTGGTTGTTGGTGCCGAAGGTTTACCGGAATACGGGCAACAGTTTCGACGCTGGGCGGAGCGATGGCAGCAGGCTGCGCTCGACGGTGGGGTGCCGTGTTCACTGATTGGACTCAATCCCGCCACTGAGGCTGAAACGTCACCGTCGACCGATGCACCACCTGCGACTGCCACGAATGAGGACGACCGTAATCGGCTGCTGGAGCTGTTGAGTGTTGAAGCGGCGAAAGAGACCCGCGAGCCACTCTGGGTTGTGTTTCTTGGACATGGCACCTTCGACCAGAAATCGGCCCGGTTGAATCTGCGGGGACCGGACATCAGTGCGGAGGACATCGCGGCAGCCTGTCGGGACAATCACCGCCCACTGATTGTGGTTCTTTGTTCTTCCTGTTCTTCGCCGTTCATCAACGCGCTGTCAGGGCCTGATCGAGTGATCATTACAGCGACGAAAGATGGCAATGAGGTTCAGTACAGTCGCTTTGGTGAAGCGTTTTCACTGGCGATAGGCAGCCTGGAGGCGGATGTGGATCGCGACGGCCAGACATCTGTGCTGGAAGCATGGCTGTATGCCGCTCGACGAACGGACGAGTTCTATCGTTCGGAGGGGCGTCTGGCGACAGAGCATGCCCTGCTGGAAGATAATGGTGACGCGAAAGGCGTGCGGGCTGAGTTATTTGAGGGGCTGAAACCAGCATCGACGGTGCAGAAAGACGATCCGGCGGCGATTGATGGTCAGAAGGCTGCTAAGCTCTGTTTTGTCAGGAGCCGGGCAGAGCGGCGTCTGACGGCGGATCAGCAGATCACGCGGGACGCTCTGGAAGCGCAGCTGGAGTTGTTGAAGCAACGCAAATCCAACATGGATCAGACAGAATACCTGCAGCAGCTGGAAACGATTTTTCGCGCTCTGGCAGAGATCTACGAGTCGGCAGAGGGGCAATCACCCTGACAGCCCTTCTGCCGTTCGGTAGACCTTGAGTTTGCGGAAAATCCTGTTGGTGTGCTGAGGTGTGGTTCAGGCGGACGCTGCACCCGGAGCACTGAGGCATTTGTCGATCTGTCGTACGGCCTGTCGCAGACGCTTGCTGTTTTCCACGATGGCCAGACGCAGGTAGCCTTCACCTTCGGGGCCGAATCCGCGTCCCGGACTGACTGCCACGCCACCTTCGTTGAGGAGTTTCATGGCGAATTCGATGGAGCCCATTTGTCGCCATGGTTCGGGAATTTCTGTCCAGACGAACATGCCGGCTTTGGGAACAATCGGATTCCAGCCGATACGGCGAAGACCATCGCACAGTGCATCGCGTCGAATCTGATATTCAGCGGCCATTTCATCGATGGCCTTGTCGCAGTGCCGCATCGCGACGATGGCGGCGATCTGAATTGGCTGGAAGATACCGTAGTCGTAGTAGCCCTTGATTGTTGCCAGGGCACGAACCATCTCGCGATTTCCGCAGCAGAAGCCAATGCGCCAGCCAGCCATGCTGTAGCTCTTGCTCATGGATGTCAGTTCGACTCCCACATCAAGAGCCCCTGGTGTTGAGAGAAAGCTGGGGGCTTTGTATCCGTCAAAGCACACGTCCGCGTAGGCGAAGTCGCTGATGATCAGGAAGTGATGCTTCTTTGCCAGTTTGACCAGTTCGACAAAGAAGTCCTGTTCGATCACGGTTGAGGACGGGTTGTGCGGGAAATTGACCACGACCACTTTGGGTTTGGGCACGAGGTGTTCGCAGGTGTAAGCGACGTTTCGGAGAAACTTGTCCGGGTCACGGACATCCAGCGCGATCACATTGCCGGATGCCAGCATGACGGAGTAGACATGTATCGGGAATGACGGAGCCGGGACGATGGCGGTGTCCCCGGGCCCCATCAGCGCCAGGCACATGTGGCTGAAGCCTTCTTTTGAACCGAGGCACGCGAGAACCTCGTCATTGGCATCCAGACGGGCGCCGTAACGTTTCAGGTATCGGGCAGCGACTTCCTTGCGCAGGTTGCCAATTCCGTTGGAAACGGAGTAGCGATGGTTGCGGGGGTCGGCCAGCGCTTCTTCGATTTTCTGTACAATCTGCGGATCCGGCGGGTCCGTGGGGTTGCCCATGCCGAGGTCAATCACGTCCACACCGGCAACGCGCAGTTGGTATTTGCGTTTGTTGATTGTTCCAAACAGATAAGGGGGCAACCGCCGAACGCGGTCAGCCACCGGGATTGAGAAAGGATTGTCTTCGAAAAGAACTTCAGATTCGCTGCGCATGGGAGTATCCGGGATGGGAATCAAGAGCCTTGACGGGACCGCGTTCGACTGATTTTTCGCTGCCGCATATTCTAAGGACACGGCAAAACCTTCGCGACACCGTCTTTCTGAAACTTTTCTTTCTGCTGCTTTTCTGCAAATCGCCCAGTTTTCCGGCAGTCTCTGCCATTCCCTGAATCAGGAAGGGGCCGGGGCATCAGACCAGAAACGCGGTGCCGGGCCGAAAGAACTGTCAAAGGACCAGTCGACAATGTCTTCCCCATCGGCATTTTTGTTGCCGCTGGTGTAATCGAAACTCCGGGGTTCTCAGCGACTGTACCAGGCACAGAGTGTCGTGATCTGCTGCATCTGAGCAAGTTGCCGAATGCGTTGCCGCGACGTTTGAAGTCCAATCACTGGTGAATAGCCGAAGTTGTGGTCAAGCGTGGCGAGTGCAGCTTCGACGTCGCTCTGTTGCAACTGGCTCCGTCCAACTCGTGCCGCGCGCAGGCGGGCGGTCCACATCACAGCCGGGTACATCAGTGCAAGGGACTGAAAGCCGGCGATCAATGAATACCCATAAAATGCCGGGCCGCAGAAGTGCAGCCCCTGAATCCGGACCCGAAAATAACGCTCCAGAACGTCGTCGCACTCAGCCGTTCGACCACCCAAGGGCTGCTCCAGTTGCCTGAACCGGACCCGGGTCTCGGCCTTGCCGAGTCCCGCGCGTTCCACAAAGGCCACTCGCACTGATTCCGGGTCGGCCACCTGAGGGATGCGTCCCAGTCCCAGTGTGAATCGCAGACCCTGCAGCAGCAGTGACAGGCGGGCGGACAAGCCACGGCGTGCCAGGACCGCGGTATCATGACGCAGCAGCTGGGCGACAAACTGGCGAAACATGATGCGGGCGAGTTTTGACGGTGGCTGTTCAGGCACGACGTCGCCGGGATATGCCCGCACGGACGCTTCGTGCAGCAGGGGCAGCAGTGTGCCCAACTGGTCACCAACGACCGTCGCGCTGTCGGCTCGATCGAGTAGTTCCAGCCAGGAGAGGATGCGGATCAGGCGTGTGACGAGCGGCACGGAGGAATCAGAGATCCCACGTTCCAGAAAGGCCAGAATACGGGTGACATCGGGCCAGTCGAGGCTTTGTCCGGTTCGCAGGTCGGGGGCCGGTGATGTTCGGTAGTCAGCCGGTACGACTTCCGCCGCCAGCGATTCTATTGTGGCGCGGCAGGACGTCACCAACTCTCCCCGATTCTGCACCACCGAAGGGCAACTGAATCGCAGGCTGGTCGTTACCAGATGTCCGGCAGGGTGAATGGCGTACGGATACAGTCGGCAGGCCAGGGGTTTTGCCGCTTCTCCAAACTTTGCATGAATTCGGCACAGCCCGTTTTCGTCGAGGAACACGCAGGCGCCGTCGTCCTGATGGTTCAGTCGCCATGCGGTTCCCTGGGCAACAATCAGGGGCCGGTCGCCGGCAATTCCGGACTCCGCCGACCATTGCTGACGTTCAATGCGCTGCTTTTCCTGTTCGGTGATCGTAATCTGATGCTCGCGACAGCAGCCGCCGCAGTTGTGGCAGCTCCAGCGCTGCAGGACAGGCAGCAAGACTCCGGGACGGCTCATGAACGGTGCATCCGGAAAGTTCCAGTGGGAGGCGAGGTGGCCATGGCGATGTGATGTCGTCCGTCATGGAAACAGGACCAAAAAAAAGCTCTGGCAGTCTTGCCAGAGCTTTTGATTTGCTGCGTCAGGCGTTGTGATTAACGCTTGGGGGCAGTGCACTGTCCATGGGTTTCGGCCATGGAAGTCTTCTGCTCGGTGATACCCGGGCACTGCGGAGCCATCTCGGCGTTCAGGTCCTTGTAGCCCGCCCACTCTTCCGGCAGGTTATCAGCGTGGAAAATCGCTGCCACCGGGCACTCTGGAACACAGGCTTCGCAGTCGATGCACTCATCCGGATGAATGAAGAGGATCGCTTCGCCTTCGTAAAAACACTCGACCGGACAAACAACGACGCAGTCGGTGTACTTGCAGTTGAAACAGGGTTCAGCAACAACGTGTGCCATGGAAACGACCTTTCCCACCAGAATCTGTAATCAAACGACAACGGCATTCAGCCGGTTTATGCGAGCACTTCGCGGACATCATCCGCGATCTCCATGTTATATGCCATTGTTTTCGGCATTTTCCAGACTCGTTTAGCAACGAATCTGATTGGAAGCAAATTGAGACACAGTCTCGATCGCCTGGGGCTTCAGA
>JALQWE010000361.1 GCA_023258825.1 Planctomycetaceae bacterium
AGCAGATTCAGGGCAGTAAGGCCATTTCCCGAAAGACAGACCTGTATGCGACAGGATGTCTGCTGTTTGAGCTGTTGACGGGTGAGACTCCGTTTACCGGCGAGAATCCGGCCCAGATGATGGTGGATCATCTGCAGAGTATCCCGTTTGACGTGCGCAGCAAGTGCCCGGAATGTCCTCCGGAATTGAGCGCGCTGATTGCACGGATGCTGGAGAAGGACCCGGAAGATCGCCCTTATGATGCTCTTGCGGTGCATACGGAACTGACGGAGATTTATCGACGGTTGCAGCAGGGCATTACCGAGGTGTCTTCGCATTCACTGAAGACAGCCGGCGCGGGCAGCGGAACTGCGGTGGATCCCGTGAGCGGCGCCGTGCAGCCTCCGAAAAAACGCCGCCGGAAAAAACGTGGTGCGTTCTACGAACAGACCTGGTTTCTGGTGACCAGTCTGGTGCTGCTGGCCCTGCCTGTGCTCTGGATGCTGCGGGGGCCCGGTGAAGAGGCGTTGTACAATAGCGCCAGAGACATGATGGCCCGGGGCGATGCTGTGGCGCTGGATGACGCGCGCCGTCTGTACCTGCTGCCCTACCTCAGAAAATTTCCCGAGGGCCAGTATGCGTCGCAAATGACTCAGTGGCTGACTGATGTGGAAGTGGTCAAGCTGGACGTGCAGGCCGAAAAACGAGCGCGTGCCGGACGTGAAGGACGCAATGCGTTTGAAAAGTCCTGTGTGGCGGCCATCCGCGCGGAGCTGGACGAGACTCGAAATCCTTTGGAAGCACTGGAGCTCTATCAGAGTTTTCTGGAACAGCTGGCGGGACCTGTTGCGGCCCTCGCGACGTCGCCAGCCGTTCAGGAAGTCACCGCCGAAACGGCAATCGAGAATGCGGCGTTCTGGAAGGGGGTGGCTGAGCGGCGACTTGCATCTGCCAGAAGCCGGTTCCTGGCAAATGCGGAGAAGTTCGAATTTCTGCGGAAACGTATGGAAGAGGCTGAAAAGCTGCTGGTCTCGGAATCGCCGTCCGCGGCCTTGCTGATCTTTTCACGATTTCGTGCTATCTTCCGCGGAACGGCAGAGCTGGAACCCTGGCTGGAATACGCGCGATACCGCAATGATCTGCAGCCAGCCGAGATGCCGGTACAGCAAAAGGTGACGGAACCCGGTGCGTAAGTCGGGCTGGGGGGCGAAACTGCAGACCTCGGCAGACCTCGGCAGGTTCTGTCATCCGTATCCGCGAAGTCGGCAGCGGTGAAGTACGACAGGTGTGATTGAACGAGTGGTTGTTCGGGGGCAGTCCATGGACCCAGACAACCAGGAGTCAGAACTGAGGACTTGATGACGTCATTTATTGAGCAGACGCGGCGTGTGGAGTTTGTGGAAACCGACATGGCCGGGATTGTGCACTTTTCCCGATTCTACATCTGGATGGAGCAGATCGAGCACGATTTTTTCCGATCCATCGGGCTGTCGATCATGCAGAAGCTGGACGACGGAACCGTCATCGGGTGGCCTCGCGTGTCGGCTCAGTGTCGGTTTGAGTCTCCGGCGCGGTATGACGAATTGGTCACGGCACGCCTGACAGTGCAGCGGATTGGCGTGAAATCACTCACGTTTGATGTGGTATTTCGGCGGGGTGAGAAAGTACTGGCACGGGGCTCGATGAAAACGGTTTGCTGCCGTCTGCGTCCCGGCCATGAGTTGGAATCACTGGAGATTCCGGACCTGTATCTGTCGCGCATTGAAGAGCATTCGGAAGCCTCGGAACGCTGACTTTGGGCACGGCACATGAGAGACTGACGTCTGACGTGTGGTGTCGCCTGACGTTTGGAAACCGGAATTGCGGGATTAGGATACCCACCTGACGGATTTCAGATCCTGAGCCCTGCTAATTCCTGAGAATCAGCGAACTGTCCCAATCCACCATTGTCACCGATCACGAAAAGTCATCAGAATTTTTGGTCTCACCGGATCCACAGTGCTCCTCTTCCCACCCTCCAGAGAACTCTTGCTACGGCGGAACACCAATGTCCACAGGAACTGCCCGGGTTTTTCAGGCGACCACAGCTTTGGAGGAGGCCAGCGAGCGGCCGGAGTTCTCCATTCATTTCCAGAACGAGCCGGAGTCGAATTCTGTCCGGGATCTGATTGCCGTCACAGAGCCTCATTCGCTGCGCACCTTCACCCCCAGTCAGGCGGTGCTGGCAAAATCCGCGGGCTGTTTTCACTGGACGCCGGAAGGACGGCGACTGTACGACTTCACCTCCGGTGTGCTTGTCGCGAATCTCGGGCATAACCCACGCCGCTGGATGCAGCGATTTGTCCGCTACATGGGCTGGAACGCGGCCGAATATGCCGGGTCAGAGGACGGCTACTTCCAGGCACCGACGCTGACCGCGTACAACGCGATCACGCCTCTGGAAGCGGAAGCCAGTCGGCGACTTGTTGCCAGCCTCCAGGCCTCCGTCGGGGGCAGTCGGCTGCAGACCGTGATCTGGGCAGCATCCGGATCAGAAGCGGTTCAGAAAGCCATCTGGGCCTGCATGCGCCACGATCCCGCAAGACCTGGTATTCTGGCGACGCGTTTTGGATTCCACGGCAAAAAGGGGCTCAGTGGAGCCGTGACAGGGTCAGAATCTGATCCCGAGCGGGATCCCCGGGTGCGTTTCATTACGTTTCCCCGGGAAGAATGTTCGGACGTCGATCACCCGGCGAAGAGTTTTCAGCCGGAGTGGTACCGGGAAGAACTGGAACGGATCTGGGCAGAGTCGGCAGGCACAATTGGCTGCCTGATTACGGAGCCCTACCTTGGCGGCGGCGGCAGCTACCATCCTCCCAAAGCCTATCTGCAGCTGCTGCAGACGTTCTGTCGTGAGCGGAACATCCTGTTCATTCTGGATGAAGTCCAGGCCAATTTTGGGCGGACAGGGTGTATGTACGCGTTCGAAACCTACGGCATCGAACCGGACTTTGTCTGCCTTGGAAAAGGACTGGGCAATGGTGTGCCTGTCAGTGCGGCCGTCGGTCGTCGAGACGTCTGCGACCCGATGGGGTACGGCGCCACTTCGGATACATGGAGTGCCAATCCGCTGTCGTCCGCGGCGGTCCTTGCAACGCTCGACGAATTTGAGTCGACAGATGTGCTGGAGCAAGCCCGCGGCCTGCACCACATTGTCCTCGATGGTCTGAAAAAACTGCGTCAGACTGGTCTGGTGGTTAAGGTGCGTGGTGAGGGAATGGTCTTCGGAATCGAATGCGGACCCCACCACGGCCGAACACCAGCGCAGACGGCCAATGCGATCGTGGAACGCTGCTACCGCGGGAATGCTCAGGGCGAAGGCATTCACCTGCTGGGGCCGCTGGCCGGATGTGTACTGCGGGTCAGCCCGCCGCTGACCATGTCCCGGGCCGACGCTGAGCACTCGATGCAGCTGCTGTTTGACCTGTGCAGTGATGTCGCCGCCAATCCCTGACGGCCCCCACGGCTCATATGGGCTCCGTGGTCGTTGACCGGTCGGTGTCGCAAGCACTGCGTGTATCTTTTTGATAGCGGGTGATGTCGATCTGATGTCGCCTGGCTATCAATTGGCTGTCGCGTTCCTTGTGTAGTGTCGTATTTTGCAGGTTTTTTTGATTGTCGTGCAATTGGCACGTCGTTCGCCATTCTTCAGAGACGAATCCCGGACGCACTTCTGGTGTGGTCCATCGGCGGATTCGGGGGCTGAAAGAATTCTGGTACGCCAGGGTTCGTGATGTCCCAACCTTCGGGCCTGAAAAGGAATGGTGTCGTCATGAACAGGAACCTGCTGCTTAGCGCGTGTCTTTCTGTCGCGGTCTTTTCTGGTTTGAGTGTTTGCGGGGCTGCGGATCCTTACCGCAGCGGCGGAGAATCCGGATCAAACACTCGGAGCTTGCCACCGAGAACGTTTCTGGGCATACCGGTGCCGCAGCAATGGCAGAGAAACCAGTTTGCGGCCTCCAATGCAGGCCTGCCGGCCACCAGCTCGCAGGCTGCCCCGTGGGGACGCGGAACGAACTGTCCGGGCGGTCAATGCAGTCCTCGGGATTGTGCCAACGGAATGTGTGCTGGTCCGCAGGCGAGTGCGGGACGTTGTCCATCGGGAAACTGTCCGACCGGAATGCCACAGGTTCGTTGTGTGAATGGTCAGTGCTTTCGAGCACCGACGGCTCGATCGCTTCCGGCTGCCGGCAATTGTGCGAACGGTCAGTGTCTGCCCAAAGCTTCCGGGCGACCGGTGGTGAGGAATCAGGAGAATGACTGGACGCCGCGTGCCACGAAAGTCACTGAGCCTGCAGATCCGTTTGGGGAGAGGGACTCCGGGCGTCTTTCTGATGCCGCTTTGCGGCTGGTTCGCCCAGCAGTGGAGCCATTGCGCGAGACATTTGGTTCTCGTTATGACAGCCGAGACCTTGACCTGCGTTCCAATTATTTTCGGGGTGAGAGTCGTTTGAATGAGGAGCCGCAGGGGCGACGTCCGGTGACTGCACCGGAGCCACGCAGCAGGGCGCGGGGATCGTCGATCGAAACCATTCCGGTTCGTCGTACGATCGATGCCCCGCAGAATTCTCAGGCGGACACGGCCCGCATTTGAAAGGGATCCGGTGATGCTGGTAGGGCTTGCCCGGGATGGC
>JALQWE010000362.1 GCA_023258825.1 Planctomycetaceae bacterium
GTCTTCAAGCCAGGCATAGTCCCGCATGATCCGACTGTCTGTTTCATACAGTGTTTCGATGCGGACCGATGTCTTCAGCCATGGCAGTCCAATCGCGGCCACAGCCATGATTCCAAACAGAGCCAGCAATGAGAGCCCGTTAAATCGCAGCAGAAATGCCGCGAGCCACGGCCAGACTCCCGGCACTCCGTCCGTCTCGGCGCTGACTTCTGCGGGATGGTGGGAGGACTCATTGTTTGTTTGCTGCCCGCGCGGTTTCTTTCCCAGAAACATCATGGAACACGGAATGACCGTCAGCACTGCGGCCGCTGTGGTCAGGACGCCAACGGTCCCGTAAATTCCAAAAAGTCGAATGGGCTGCAGACCGCTGATCATCAGCGATGCCGTCCCGATGGCTGTCGTTCCCAGAGACAACATGCTGGGTAGCCAGCCCTGACGAAAACAGTCAATCGCTGCCTCACGCGGCTCCATTGTTCGCAGCGCATTGAAATAGTAATTCATCAGATGAATACCACCGGATACCGTCAGGACCTGTACCAGCGGCGGCAGGATAATCAGCAACGCACTCAACCGCTCCCCACTGTAATAAATGACCGCCAGCAGCAAACCCTGGCACAATGCAGAGGTGAGAAACACAACTATTGCCGCGACCAGTGACCTGAGCGAAAACAGGCAGATCAGGAAGATGACAATCGATGATGGAAGGGCGAACTGCGTGAGTGAACGATGGCTGGCTTCATCCACCGTTAGTCCATCAATCACCGGACCGGCCAGCCTCAGGTCACTGTCTTCCAGCTCAAAAAGTTCCAGCACCAGTTGCTTCAGCTGCGGCACCAGTTCCGCCCGTTTTGCTAATCCTTCACTGTTCAAAGTACAGATCACGCAGGTCAGGCGCCCGTCTTTACCAATCAGCGTTCCCTGAAGTCGCTGAATTGCCACGGGCTCGCTGATGGCCAGCGACGGCGCGCTGGAGAGCATCTCGGGGGTGTTCGCAGCGCTGCCAACGTTCGCCCGTGCGCTCGCTGCCGGCTCTGAAAAAGGTGGCAAGCTGGTCTGAGCGGCACCGGTCATCTGCAGCAGCATTTCCCGGCCGCAGTTCACTGAGTGGAAAAAGGAATCGCCAGCCGCACTGCGAAAAACGTCATCCGTCCGCAGTCGATGCACCAGCTGATCCAGACGCTCGTCCGTCCAGTAACATTCCGGCCAGCTGATGATGATGGCATCACCGGGACCGAACAGTTCGACGAATTCGTCATAAGTCCGGCGGGCCGAAAACCGCTCATCCACCCAGTCGATGGGCGAATTATTGCTGGCCTGTAGCGCCTGAATGGCACCATAAACAATCACGGGCAGCGAGATCAGCAGATAAATCAGCAGAAGGCGAATTCGCGAATGGATCTGATGCATGTTTCCGTCCGAACTTCTGCAGGGGCGCGTCCCGTTGTCATCCACGTCCTGTCTTCAGCCGTCTGACAACTTCGGCGTGTGAAACGCAGAATTCAGGCGCCGGAATCGAGGTCCAGCCGCAGGACCAGCGAGTTTCGGTACGAATGTTTCAACCGTGTGTCAGGCAGCTCGAGACGTTGCTTCAGATTTCCCGGAAACCGGGCGGGCTGCGGGGACACCAACGAGGCGTTTTCCCAGCGGTCCGAAGAAAATTCCCGGGTAACCCGCGACCCGTGTCATGTACGCAGCATAGGAATCACCAAGATAATACAGCAAGCGGCGATCTTTCAGAATGCTGCCGCCAAAAATGTAGGCCGTCCAGATTCCAGTCAGAACGGCGTGGTCTGCTGTCATGACGGGGGTGAACCAGATCAATCCGAGAAAGCTGAGATAAACCGGATGTCTGAGCACTCGGTAGAGACTGCGTTCCTGAAAATCACGCCGCGGCAGTGCCTGTCGTCGATACCAGTGAACCCACTGTGTCCAGCCGGTCTGATACCCCAACCCTGTCAAGCTGATGCTGTACAGCAGCCCGGCCCACGAACCATAGAAGCCGCACAACATGAACGCCTCGTGCCAGCCCGTCAGCTCCCACAGCACGCTCGGAGCTGTCTTCCAGTAGCGAAACATCACCAGCAGACTCAGGCAGGTGGACACGCAGAAAAATGCTCCATGCATCTCACCCGGAAACCAGCGGCGAAACAGCGTCCGGAAACGCGGGTGCAGCAGGATGCTGTGAGGGATGGCAAACTGCAGCGCCAGCAGGCTGTCCTGCCACCACCAACCGGGGCCTGGCGCAACAACTCCGTAGCGCAGAAACGCAAACAGGTACACGACCGTTATCGCAAACAGAGCCTGCGTGGCGATGCCAAAGACAACTCCTGAAAGTCGAGCCGGGGAAAAGGGAACCGGCTGCGGTGGCTCAGGCTGCCCGGCATGGACCGGCCGCGCACTCATCGCTGCTTCTCCGCAATGAAACATCCATACTTCATTGCGCCGGTGTTGTACGCGTCCAGCAACGTTTGAAAGCGATCAATGAAAATCAATTGTTCCGGATCCAGCCAGCTGGCAATCTGACGAATGCCCAACCGGTTGACGCGGTCCCGGCAGATTTCCCAGGTCCTTGAGACACGGCTGGTCCAGTCATGCACGGCCGTCATTCGCAGCCCTGCATCGGTCATCCACCCCGTGTAATCCCGCTCGGATCCCAGCGACGGGCAGAAAAACCCTTCACACACCTGGTAAACCAGCTTCTCCGCATCGGCACTGAGCGGATCGTCGCCTGCCAGCCACGCGCAGATGGCCACGCGTCCGCCCGGTCGCAACCATTCAGAAACCCGTTTGAAAAATGCAGGTTTGTCAAACAGATGCTCTGTGCACTCCACACTCCAGACGGCATCCACAGAGCCCGCTGGAAATTCTGTGGTCTCCGCATCCTGACACAGGAACGAGGCCCGATCACTGACGCCGGCAAAACGAGCGGCCACGGTGGCCCAGCGTTTCTGGAACGAACTGATCGTCACGCCCGTGACTTCACAGCCCACCTTTCCCGCCAGATGAATCGACGATCCCCCCATCCCGCAGCCGATGTCCACCACGCGTTGCCCAGCCGCAATCCCGGCCTCACGCACCAACTGTTCAGTCAGCTGCTGAGCTGCGACTGTCGGCGACTCATTGCCGGTCCACAATCCATGGTGGATGTGACGGCCCCACAACAGGCGGTAGAACAACGTGGAAATATTGTAGTGCTGCCGGATCACGTCCTTGCGAACTGTCGCACATGAAATCATCGAGTCTTCTCAATCTGCTCTGATCAGGATCTGGATCGAATACGGTCCGTCATACTCTGCGTGGACCGTGGCCTCCGTTGTGGCAAGGCCCGGATGAAACGTACTGCGGGTGATCACCGACAGTCTGTGTCCGGCGACATCAGTGGTGTCTGTGGATCACTCACTGGCAGCGGCCCCCTGCAGCCAGAGATCTCCGTAAATCGTGAGCTTATCTGTGACGCCTACCGCACCGAAGGCTTTTGAGTACGGCCGAATGCCGTAACTTGTCTGCAGAACGCTGAAGGATCCCTTCAGATGAATCCGCCCATCTTTCTCTTCTGCCGTGGCCTGCAAACGCAATGGCTGAGTCACGCCATGCAGTGTGAAACGTCCCTCCAGCAGATATTCGGGCAAACCTTTTCGACCACGATCCTCCAACAGACGCGCTGAATTGATGCGGAAGGTGGCCAGAGGAAATTTCTGGACGTTCAGCACATCGGCGCCCTTCATGTTGGCGTTGACCTGCTGTCGAGTCGACTTGTCGGTGCTGCCTTCAAGGCCGACATAACGCCGCGCGGCATCGGTGTCCGCGTCGAAGGAGGTCATGTCAAACACCAGTTCTCCCGCCTCTTCGGAAGCTCCCAGCACAACACGACCGCTTTTCAGACGGCCTTCCACACCGTGGTTGTGACCCAGACCTGTCTTGCCGACAAACGTATAGACGCGGCTGTCCTTCAGGTCCACGTCCCCCGCTTCCAGAGGCTGCGTTGAAACATAGGCAGCGGTGGGAAGTCCGGCGGCAGAAGCCTGCTCAGGCCCGGAACCCGAGCCGGCAAACAGCATGAATGCCAGTCCATTCAACACGCCAAACAAACACAACGCCCACCAGCGATGTCGTTCACCCCTGCGCATACCTTCGCTCCTTCTTCGATCGATTCTCCATTTGCCCCTGACATCTTCCAGCCCGGGATGCCGAGTGCGGTCGAGAATCATTGTGAACCAAATGCCGGACAGTCACCCGCCCTGCGAAAGCTATCTTATGGACACCGGACGCAGTCCCTGAGTGCCGTGATGGGGGATCCTCATCGCCGGCACCGCCGTGTTGTGTTTGTGCCAGTGCAGCGGCACACTATACACGTTACCAGTGCGAGCAACACGCGGCACAAATTCTTCTTCTGCCGACCAGAGACCCGATTTGCAACAGTCTTGACGGCAGAGCACTGAAAATCCAGAATTATCAAAAAACCGATACTTGATATCGTCATTTTCAATACACAGCACCGGCTCAGGAGTTTCCGAGTTTGGGTGTCTTTTTTCAAGGCCAAATTTATTCCAGCCGGGAAAAGGAATTTCCTTTTCAGACGCGCTGGCACTGATTCGAGCCAGTTGGTACATGGTATTCGTCGACTGATCTCCAGAACA
>JALQWE010000363.1 GCA_023258825.1 Planctomycetaceae bacterium
CCTTTGTGGTCTCACCGAGTTGTGCTCCCAGCCGTGCCGCATTACTCACGGGGTGCTGGCCAGCTCGCAACGGAGCAGAATCCAATCACAGGAGGCCGGACAGCCGTTTGCGGAAATGGCCCGCCTGGTTTCGGGAACTTGGGTATGACACAGCGGCCTTTGGAAAGGTTTCTCACTACGGGCACACAGCCGAATACGGTTTTGATCATTTCGCCCATGACACATTTCACGATCATGGCGGAATTCAGGCAGCCGTGGACTTTCTCCGAAAGCGTTCGGGATCGAGCTCCAGGCCATTGTGTTTGATGGTGGGAAGCAACTGGCCGCATGTTCCGTGGCCGGATGCTTCTGAGTGGACCGGGACGGAGTCGCTGCCGCTGCCCGCAGGCAGCATTGACACACCACAGACGCATGTCTGGCGTCGCCGTTATGCGGCTGCTGTTGCGCGGCTGGACCGGGATATTGGTACCATTGTGGACGCGGTTCAGCAGCACCTTCCCGGCGCGTTGATCATCTTTTCCGCCGACCATGGGGCTCAGTGGCCTTTCGGCAAATGGAATCTGTATGACGCGGGAATTCGAACGCCTCTGATCGCGGTGTGGCCCGGAAAAATCCAACCCGGGCGAACGGAGGCCATGACGTCGTGGATTGACCTGCTGCCGACACTCGTGGACGCTGCTGGCGGACAGCCAATTGACGGGATCGACGGTCGTTCGTTTCTGCCAGTCCTGATGGGGCGGACGCAGAGGCATCGAGATGCGGTTTTCGCATCTCATGTCAATGATAATCGGATGAATGTGTATCCGATGCGGGCCGTTCGTACGCAGCGTTGGAAATACATTCGAAACCTGCTTCCGGAGGCCGCCTTCACCACACACATTGACCTTGTTGCAGGGCGTCTCGGGCAACGTGCGTTTTTTGCCGAATGGGAAGCGGCGGCAGTCAGCAATCCCGTTGCTGCGACAACGTTGCGGCGTTACCACCAGCGACCGGCTGAGGAACTTTATGACCTTCAATCGGATCCACACGAGCAGCAGAATCTTGCCGGACAATCAGAGTCAGCGATCACACTGCAGAGGCTCAGACAACAATTGGATGAATGGCTCAGTACCACGGGAGATCAGCTGCGGTTGCCGGTTGCACCGCGCTTACTACGGAACCGGGAAGAGTGGGGAGCGGCCGCCGCAAAGGACGGCGAGAAGTAGATTGTTTGAAGCTTCGCCAGTTCTGCGAGACGGAGTTCGTGAGCCTTGTGGCAAACAGGGTTACCAGAGCTCGTGAGTTGTGTCAGAAAAAACACACTGTTGCATCGTCCTGGTGACTGCCGGTAACATCAGGGCCCTGTAAGCGCGGTGTCCTGCGCGTTTTCCGATTGGTCGTTACGTATTCCCTGCATCAAGTTGAGAGGCAGTATCTATGCTGTTATTTAATCGACGCCGTTTTCTGGCGACCGCAGGTACAACGGCCAGCGTGATCGGTCTCGCCGCAATCCAGTCCGATGCGGTGGCGGTAGAGCAGCCCGGAAAAGCAGCGAGCAGTGACTCATTGCCGATGCAGCTTTACAAAAGTCTGAGCGACGAGCAGCGTGCAAGAGTCTGCCTGCCGGTGGATCACCCGCGACGACACTTTGTCAGCAATTGGTGGTACATTCATCCAGAACATCGCATTCCGGCAACATTCAATCGGGAACAGCAGGAACTGATCCAGAAGATCTTCGACTCACTGCACAGCGAAGAGTATCTGGATGATGTGAAAACACAGGTTCGAATTGATCAGTATGGTCAGGCGAAGAATGCACCGGCGGCGGGATTCTTCGGGACTCCTGACGATGACGATTTTGAATTTCTCTACACCGGTCATCATGTGACCCGTCGATGCAACGCGCATTCGGATCGGGGGCAGGGGTTTGGTGGAGCCCCGATTTTTTACGGGCATTATCCGCATTCCGAAGAGAATATGCGGGACAATTTTAATGAAGCCAGTGATCACCCGGGAAATCCATACTGGTATCAGGGCCGGATTTTCAATCAGTTTGTGCAGGGACTGACGGCAGAACAACAGTCGCAGGGACTGGTAACGGCCGAGCCGAGGAGTGAAGATCCGGCAGAAGTGATCGCCATGTCGCCTGTCTCGCGGGGACTGGCATGTACGTCACTCAGTACTGACCAGCAGCGATTGTTTCTGGAGACGATGAAACAGATGCTCGCTATGTTTCGGAGTGACGATGTCACCGCCACCATGCAGGCAATCGAGTCACGTCGTCTGATTCAGCAGATGCACGTTTCCTGGTTTGCCGGCCGCTACGACATCGGTGCGGACCGAGTCTGGGACACATGGCAGATCGAAAGTCCCGAAATGGTCTGGTACTTCCGCGGTCAGCCACATATTCACTGCTATTTTCATCTGAAAAAGTGACAGTAAGATTCGAGAGTTAATGGCGGCCGGTGCGGAGTGTGAGTTCCGGACCGACGGCCGTTTTCTGCATCTTTGGAAAAAAGTTCTGAACACGATGCCAGCGAACTCGTCCGAGTTCGGGGTGCGAGGCTCGGGGAATTCAATTCTCGCCTCGGGTTCAGAGAGTTAACAAATGGACTCGTGCGGTGAGGCTGCCAGCAGCATTTACTGCTGAGCGGCATCAGACGCCATGCGCTGAGGACTACGCAACAGCGAGGCGATGATCGTAACGCTGACGATTCCCGCGATGATGACCAGGCTGACCGCGATAGGTACAGGCCAGACGTTCATGAGCAGCATTTTCAGGCCAACGACCGCGAGAATGGCAGCGAGTCCGTAGTGCAGGTAATGAAACCTTTCAAGCAATCCTGAGAGTGCGAAATAGAGGGACCGAAGACCAAGGATCGCAAATGAATTGGAAGTGAACACGATCAGCGGGTCTCGGGAGACAGCGAGCACAGCGGGAATTGAATCGACGGCAAAGACCAGATCCGACCATTCGACAAACGCCAGTACCAGCAGCAATGGCGTCGCGGCCAGACGACCATTTTCCCGGACAAAGAAACGCTCTCCGTGGTATTCATTCGTGATTGGGAACAATCGCCGACACAATTTCATGATCAGTGTTTCATCCGGACTCATCTGTCGACTGAGTCCTCTCAGCATCTTGACGGCGCCGATCAGCAGCAAGACACCGAAAACCTCGATCAGCCAGTGGAATCGGTCAAGCAGAGCCGTACCGGCAAAGATCATGCCGACTCGCATCGCCAGTGCACCGAAGACTCCCCAGAACAGCACTTTGTGTTCGCAGTCCCTGGGAACACGCATCGAGGCAAAGACCATGGCGAATACGAAGACGTTGTCGATGCTGAGTGACTTCTCAATCAGATACCCGGTAAGGAATTCGAGTGCGATTCGGGGACCTGCGAATAATTGCAGGAGGCCAGCAAAGAGGAGGGCGAGCCCAATCCAGATGACACTCCAGGTGAACGCTTCACGAAATCGCATCACGCGAGCCTGCCGATGGAAGACGCCGAGGTCAAGCGCCAGCATGGCTCCGAGGAACACGGTAAAAGCAACCCAAATCCACTCCGGTAACCTGTCAGACACGAATCAATTCTCCGGTGAAATACGGGGCCTGTGTCGGTACCGTGAACATCCCAGCCCCGACACAGGCCACCAAAAAACGATGAGTCACCCACGAACAGCATGTCATTTTCTGAGTGAGACATCCGGATGCGTCATGCGGCGCTGATCCGTCCGTCGCTGCAGTCGTCGAGCCACAGTTCTGGCCGCACGATCAGCGGCCCCTGCCATAGCAGACTCAACGGACTCTCCGATGTCCCGAACCAGAACCTCCTGCTCACCGCGAAGGCGAACACGCAGGCAACACAGGGTGTCTCGACCACCACGCGGACCGTTGGTGTCAGTCAGGATGGCTTCAATCCCCTCAATTCTGAGCGTAAACCGGCTGAGAGCAAAACGGAGCCTCCGCTCACAGAACTCTCGCTGTTCGGCCGTTAAGGTCATGCCATCGTCTGAAATTCGCAAATTCATGGGAACCTCCACAATTCCTGACAAAGGTTACGTTAATCGTCTTCGGTGACTCGCCCAATCAGCGTGCTGATACCCTGAGACTGAAACGGCAGCCAGCGAATGGGGTCTGCCGGACCGTTGTTGTGTTCACGCAGCTTCAACCATGCATGCTGCTGTCGTTGATCGCCCAGCGTGGATTCTTCTGCAGCATGCACAGAGATGTGCTGCAGCTGTCGACGACCATGAATCCTGTGTGGACCATTGCTCGGCGTATCCACGCCGAGGCACTGACAGTCGTCAGTCTCCTTCCGTTGTTTATTGCCAGCCATCATCGCTCTGACTCCGTTGAAAATCTGGTCCTCCGACGCCCCATCGGATTCATCGTCAGAAGTCTAGGACCAGAATGATCTTTGACTATTTCAATCTTTTCTGTTGATTCATCAATATTTTTGATGTATTGATCGTCCCATGAACAATCTCAACTACCACCACCTGCTGTATTTCTGGATGACCGTTCGCGAGGGCACAATTCAAAAGGCGGCGGCACGCCTGCACATTGGGCAACCGGCGATCAGCACACAGCTGCGTCAGCTTGAAAAATCCATCGGTCATAAGCTGTTCCGCCGCAGTGGCCGGACTCTGGAA
>JALQWE010000364.1 GCA_023258825.1 Planctomycetaceae bacterium
CTGCACCAGAACTTCGAGTTCGGAATCCGGAAGCCGCTCGTCCGGCATCTTCAAATCCGGATCCGTATGACGAATGGCCTGAATCAGCAGACTCTCTTCCGGATGGCCGGGCCGTATCGCCGGTCCCCGAACTCCGCCAACTTCCCAACCACTCCGCCAATCCAGGGCCAGTCCCCCTTCCATCACTCCGGCACTGTGAGAATGGCAGGAGTAGCAGCGGTCCTGCAGGATCGGTTGGACCTGTGACTGAAAGACCGCCTCAGCCTCTGTGATGGTTTCCTGAGCAACACACGCAGCCGCCATCATTGACATCGCTGTCAACAGGCCCGGTATGCAGATCAAAAGAATCCGATGAGACGCAGCCATGATGAGTCTGAAGTTTCCGGGGAGGTGTGTTTTCAGGCAGGTTCAGAACGGTACGCAGACTTGCAGGCAGGCGATCAGCACAGGAACGTCCATTGTACGCCTGAATTGCGGTTGTACCCAATTCAACGAGGCGACACGGGACGCTGGAGTTCATTTTCGGGGACTTGTCATTCGCGTTCTCAGGAGATCTCCGGGTTGAAACTGTCGATCCGCAACAAAACAGAACTCCCCGACAGGTTGATAGTCCGCAGCCACGTTCAACATCCCCCACCAACGGCCCCAGTCCGATTCCTTTGCCATGTTGGGTTTGAGATTCAGGTTTGACGTTTGGGCTTGGGGCGATGAACTTCGCGAACAACAACGCTTCGGACAGAATAACTCTGAGAATCTTCCACCACAATCACTCAGGTTCAGAAAACCGGGCTCGCAGAGCAGATCGAGCCGAACATTTTCTGCCCGCAACCGGCCGCGGGGCTGGTGTGAAAACCCGCAGGACACGGCTCAGGCCCTGGTTGGCCGAAATTGTTGACCGCGCCTCAGGCTCGTGCGTGCCGAATCAAGGCAGAGCCCGCAACCGTCGTGGGCGATTCCGATGGCGAGCAGAACGCCGGCTCGGCAACGGGGATCCGTGGACAGGTTTCCCGAAAGATCGCGGGAATTGTCCGGGGATATCGTTTTTTTTCCCACCGTCTCCTGGTGTAAGCTGCACCGAGATCAGGCAGGGTGGCCATGGCCGGGAATCTTCGGAGAGCCCGGGGCTTCAGAGCGTCCGCAATGGCGATCAAAGCACGGTCACCGAACGTCCCGGGACAATCGGCAATTGACCGCGGGACGGTGACAGAACAAAGACTTCAAAAAGTACTGAATTCCATGGCACCGGCACTCATTGAACATCAGGATGATTTTCTGGAGCTGTGTGATCACATTCGCAGCTGCGGTTTGGTCGCGTTTGATACGGAGTTTGTTTCAGACGCGGGCTATCGATCCGAACTGGGATTGCTGCAATTCGCCACACACGAACGCTGTGTTGCCGTTGACCCACTGGCGCTGTCCTCTCTGCGTCCGTGGTGGGATGTCATGACCGATGACACAACCACAGTCGTGGTTCACGGCGGTCAGGCTGAAATCCACTTCTGCATTCAGGGCAGCGGCCTCGTGCCTCGCAGGCTGGTGGACATTCAGATTGCTGAGGGACTGCGGGGGCGCAGTTACCCGATGTCGTACAATGCCATTGTCGAACGTGTCCTCGGGCGCACCATTGTCAGCAATCAGACTCGTTCTGACTGGTTGCGGCGCCCGTTGTCACGCGAACAAATGCAGTACGCACTCGACGATGTGTCCCACGTGCTGGAGATCTGGAAAAAGCAAAGCGACTGGCTCGCACGAGAAGGACGTCTGGACTGGGCGACGGCCGAATTCGACCGTATGTGTGATGACATCCTGGCGGATGAGCGACTGGCCCCGTGGGAACGAATTTCCGGAGTTCACCGCCTTTCGCGTCGGGAACTGGCTGTCCTCCAGAAACTCGCTCTCTGGCGAGAAGCCGAGGCGGAAAGCAGAAATCGGCCAGTACGCAAGGTCATGCGGGATGACCTGCTGATGGATCTCGTCAAACGCCGACCTCTCACTGTTCAGCAGGCGCTTGCAACCCGTGATCTGAACCGCGCTGAGTATCGCAAGGTGCTGCCGGACATGGTGGACGTCATCGCTGAAGCGGTGCGGATTCCCGACGACAAACTGCCCCCACGCATTCGTCATCGCGACGAATCGTCCGCCGATGATCAGGTCATCGCCAAACTGCTGGGACTGGCTCTGGGAAATGTCTGTGCTGAACTGGACATTTCTCAGGCGCTCGTCGGAACGACCCGGGACCTGACGGAAGTGGTGCGTGCGATCCGTGGTGGTGAGCGAGGCGCGACGCCGCGACTTCTTCAGGGTTGGCGCGGTAACATTTGCGGCGATCTGCTTCGCAAGGTGCTGGACGGCCGCGTGCGGTTTCGCGTGGCGCCGGGAAATGCAGCCACCCCACTGATCTTCGAAGAGCACCAGCCGGAAAACAAAAACTCGCGCTGAACGCCGCGCGGCTTCTCGTTTTCGCAACCGGTTCGCAACCGGTTCGCAACCGGTTCGCAACCAGTGCGAGACCGGACGATGACCACGACCCGGAAGTTCAAAGCCTCAATCTGCATCGGGGTGCGTACAGGCAACGCGATGCAGGGATGGTGAAACTGAAGTCAAACAGGGCGAAAACACACCAGGACCTCCCACCACCAATCCCGTCGACAGTCTTGCTGAGTGCTCAACGCGTCCACCAGGAATTCGTTGTTCTCAGTGTCGTATGCATTTCACAAAACGCTGATTGTCAGGCGCCATTGCGCACCCGAGAGCGATGCACGACGAACAGTCAAAAACGGCGGCGGGCACGCAGACGATCACCGGTCAATGACCGATCCCCAGGAGACTCAAAACAGTTCGTCTCCTGATCAGAGCACTCGCGCCGGCAAAAAGAAAACCCTCCGATCAAGCTGATCGAAGGGTTAGTGTGTGTGTGTCGGACAAAAAGTCAGGTCTGCAGGATCTGAATCGGTGCCACAGGGCAACCGCAGTTCCCGGCAGTCCCCGCAGCTGAATTACTCAGCCTTCTTGCCGCCCTTGCCTTCGCGCTTGCGGGCTTCGAAAGCCTTGGCGAAGACGTCGTCAGCGAAGACCATAGCGACCTGATCGTCACCCTTGGCTGCAGCAGCCTTGCCCTTGCAGTCGCCACAGCAGAAGGCAACCTTCACGCCGCCGATTTCAACAGACTGTGCCTTGTCAATTGCGCCGCCGGACAGTGGGCACTTGGCCTGAACGTACTGACGAGTCTGAGCGAGCTGCCAGTTGGCCTTCTGAGAGTACTTTGCTGGTTCCTTCTCGAAAGCGGCCTTGCACTTCTCACAGCAGAAGAAGACCTTCTTCTCTTTGTAGTCAACAGCCTGCTCGCGCTTGGCGTCAGCACCGGACACCGGGCAGGTTGCCTTGAATTCGCGCTTCTCGCCTGGCTTCTTTGCGTCGCCAGTCTTTTCGTCAGCAACCGAACCCGGAACGAACAGGGCGAGGCCCAGAATCACGGAGAACAGAACTCGATACATTGACCAACTCCAAATCGAAAACTCTCGGACAAAATCACAACAGATCGGTTCCGGAAAGTGAACACTTACGGGAACCCGCTGTTTCAACATCTTGACATTGAACTCGGATTGCTATCAGTTTGTCAAGACAGGCGGCCGTTTTTCGTCAACAAGCCGCACGTGATTTGTGTACCTTTTTATCCACAAATCACCAGATTCGGAACTTGTTTCGGCGAATATTTTGTCAGCAGACGGGGCTGCTGTCAGCCGCCCAACACGTTTCCCTGAGGTCACCTTTTCAATTCTGCAACTTCATGACGACTCAGATTGCCAGCCCAACCTGACAACGCTATGCTGCGTTCATCCCGTGAAACGCTGTCTACGACCTCTGTTCACGGGATTCGGACTGCCGGACAACGCCGGTAGTTTTCTGATGCAGATTGTTCTGTCAGGGCCCATGGCTCAGTTGGTTAGAGCGTTCGGTTCACATCCGAAAGGTCACAGGTTCGAGTCCTGTTGGGCCCATTCCCTCAGTCCGCACACTTGCGAACAAATCCGCAGACCCGCGAAAAACACTGGTTTTTTCGCGGGTCTTTCTTTGGACTCACTCCTGCATTCGACCTGTTTCCACGCCTGTGGGGCTACTGGTGGGTCCGAAATTACAGACACCGCCTTCGCGTTTTTGCCGGTTCCGGTTCCCGTTGCCGTTCAGCTCGGAGCAGGATTCCATGTCAGTCTCCGATTCCGTCAGTTGACCTGAGTCGCAGGATGGCGATCCGCAGCCCGCGTTGCTTCACCGAGGGCGGTTCCCCGAAGCAGAGCTCGGTTGCAGCGGTGGCCTCTGACCCACCCATTTCAGGTGACCCATTTTTGTCGTTGAATTGCCGAGATGACTCGCACGTGCCTCAAAGGTGGTTTGATTTACGATCCCATTCACGGGATTGACGGAGTCTGCTCAGACCTCTGGATCCAGGAGGGACGGATCATTCCCGCTCCCCTCGATCCGGATGATCGGGCTGAGATTCAAATCAATCTCGAGGGTATGCTGGTGATGCCGGGCGGCGTGGATATGCATTGCCACATCGCCGGCCCGAAGGTGAACACGGCTCGAAAAATGCTTCCCCAGCAGCGACGCGCCACCGCCCCGATGGCGCGCAC
>JALQWE010000365.1 GCA_023258825.1 Planctomycetaceae bacterium
TCGCAATGTGTCGGTGGCGGATTCGTGGCAACAGGGCGTTCCCCCCGGAGTGACTCTGGTGACGAATGCGGACGTGCATTACTGTGTGACTCGGACAGCCGGGCTGCTGGGACTGGGGGCGCGGAATGTCTGTCGGATTCCGCTGGATCCGCGGCGGCGGATGGATGTTGACGCGCTGGACAGTGCGTTGGTGAAATTGCGGAGTGCTGGCCGAACGGTCATGGCGGTGTCGGCCTGTGCGGGTTCCACACCGACGGGCGCGTTTGATGATCTGCAGTCGATTGCTGAGGTCTGTCGGCGTCATGAAGTCTGGATGCATGTGGACGCCGCGCATGGCGGGTCGTTGTTGTTCAGCGGGAAGCACAGGCACCGACTGGCGGGGATTGAGCAGGCTGACAGTCTGGTGTGGGATGCCCACAAGATGCTGTTTGTCCCGGCGCTGTGTACGGCGGTGTTGTATCGAAATCGGGCGCATCGCTTTGCGACATTTGAGCAGGACGCGCCGTACCTGTTTGATCCTTCAGCCCCGGGGATGGCGGATATTGACAGTGGCATGAGAACGGTGGAGTGTACGAAGCGAGCGACGGGCTCGGGGCTGTGGGGCCTGTGGTGTCTGTTTGGCGAAGAACTGTTTGAGCAGCTGGTGGATCACACCCTGCAACGGACTCAGCAACTGTATCAGCTGCTGCAGGCAGAATCAGATTTTCAGACACTGCATGAACCGGAATGTAATATTCTGGCGTTTCGTCACCTGCCAAAGGGCGTGGAGGAATGGCCGTTGGAGCGTCAGAACGCCTTCCAGCGGGAAGTGCGCACGCGGCTGATTCGGTCCGGGGAATTCTATATTGTGCAGACATCGCTGGACGGACTGGCAGCTCTGCGAACCACGGTGATGAACCCGCTGACGACTCTGCAGGACCTTGAAGAACTGCTGGATGCGATTCGCAGAACGGGGCGACAGATTCTTGCCGGCTGACAAAGCGTTTTTCGGGACGGCGGATCGGGCGACGGGGGCGTGGGAGCAGGCAGGGCGCTGCAAAGTGGCCGCGTCGCGGGTTTTTCGGGGGCGAGGGATCCCGCGGAAGCGGAAGCCGGGCTGGAAAAATCGACTGGAAATCCAGCGGGAATTGCGGGAAAAGGCTGGTTTATCGCGGCAATGTCTGTCCTGTTGAGCTCGCGTGAACTGTGTGGAAAACCGGAGCTTCGGGGGGATTCCCAATTCCAGTGGAAAACCACGAACCGGCGGCTTCGATGGAAACGTTCTTGCCATTCTGTGCTTCCCCAGGCAGAATCCGTAGTAGACGGAATCTGCGGACGCCTGCGATTGCGTACGGGTCGGGGAAATCCGGGGATACTGAGACGTGGACCAATCGGGGCTTAAGGATTTGAGTATGACCACCAATAGAAAACGTCTGCTGGTGTTCGGCCATGCATCGACCACACTGCCTCATGTGATGCAACTGGCCAAGGATGAACTGGATGTGGTACGGGCCAGTGAAGTCCACATGCCGGACTGTGTGGCTGACTACGTGTTTGTGGATGGTTCAGAGCCGCAGCAGATTTCAGACGTTCAGATTGGTGCCCTCGGCGTTTTTCACGCGTTACCGGATGGTGTGGTGTTGCTGGATGAGTCATTAACGATTCTCTGGCACAATCAGACGTTCCGACAGATTATCAAAGCTGATGCTTCTGAAGTGCTGACGGGGCGTAGTCTGCAGGACGTGATTGCACCGGGAGATGGTACGGACATTTCCCGCGTGGCATTACCGACAGGGGCTGGCGAAGCGGCTTCGATTTCAGTACGGCGTGAAGACCGCAGTGTGCTGGCTCTGCGGCTGGCGAAGACACCGATTGATCTGGGGGATGGCAATCATTCGGCCGTGATTCTGACGGTGCGTGATGTCACGGCACAGGTCATGGAGAAGCAGAAGCAGGATGCGATTTACCGAGCGGGGCTGGAGCTGGGCAATCTGTCCCCTGAAGACGTGACGCACATGACACCGGAAGAGCGTGTCGCGTTGCTGAAAGATCAGATCCTGCTGTTGACTCAGGAAGTGCTGGGGTACGACAAGTTTGAGATCCGGCTGCTGAACACGGAGACGCAGGAACTGGTTCCGCTGCTGGAATTCGGGATGGCCCCGGAAGCTGCCAGTCGTCGGTTGTATGCGGCCGAATCCGGCAATGGTGTTACGGGGTTTGTGGCCTTCAGCAAACGCACTTACCTGTGTGCGGACACCAAGAACGACCGGTTGTATCTGTCTGGCGCCGCGGATGCTCGCAGTTCCCTGACGGTACCACTGATGATTCGGGACGCGGTGCTGGGCACCTTCAACGTGGAAAGTCCGGGGACTCTGGCCTTTGATCAGCGTGACCTGGATTTTCTGGTCCTGTTTGGACGCGTTGTTGCCGGGTCACTGAACCAGCTGCAGTTGCTGGAAGCAGAGAAAGCGACGGCCACGACAGAGAACACGGATCGATTGCGTCGTGAGGTCGCCGTACCCTCGGACGAGATTCTGAAATCTGTGACATGGATTCTGGAGCGATACATCGGGCATGACCCGGATGTTTGCGAGCGACTGCACCTGATTGCTGACCGAACCCGACAGATTCGTTCGGATGTGGGAACTGTGATGGCTTCGGATGTGGTTCCGACTTTGGGTTCGTCGGTCGTCCAGCGTCCGCCGCGGCAGGCATTGAGTGGCAAGCGGGTGCTGGTGGTGGATCAGGACACGCTCGCACGCGAAGACGCTCATGATCTGCTGGGTCAGATGGGGTGTGCGGTAGAAACTTCGCAGTCGGCGACAGACGCGTGTGCGATGCTGCGAAACTTTCCTTACGACGTGGTGCTGACGGATATTCGTCTGCCGGATGCCAACGGGTACGAGTGTTTTCGGCGTTTGCGGGAGATCAACGCGCAGGTGCCGATCATCATGATGACCAGCTTCGGCTATGACTCGACACATTCCATTGTGAAAGCGCGTCAGGAAGGGTTGAAGGCGGTGCTGTACAAACCCTTCCGCCGGGCTCAGATGCTGGATGAAGTGGAGAAGGCCGTCACCACACCGCCGCCGCAGCGATAGTTGGCTGCGATGCATCGGCCGCCGGATCCGGTGGAGCGAGGACCGTGACTCGTGGACCGTGACTCGTAGACCGCGGACCGTGGTTCGTGGGGCGTGAGCCGGGTGGCGTGGACGGTGCACCATGGAGTGTGCACTGTGGAGCGTGCACCGTTGACGATAGACCCTGCGATATGGGGTCTGCAAAGTGGACTGTGTGGCGAGTGGGTTCAGGTGTTGATCACCGGGGCATTTTCAGTCGGCTGCGGACCAGTTCCGGCAGGTACTTCATGGGTACGGATCCGTGATCGAGCACGGCTTCGTGAAAGCGACCCAGCTCAAAGTTTTCACCCAGTTCTCGTTGAATTTCCTGTCGCAGCCGGTAGTGGGCCATGCGGCCGACGAAGTAGGTGCTGAGTTGGGTGGAGCTTTGTTTGGCGCGAATGACTTTCAGTCGAGCTTCGCCTTCGGACTGATAGGCCTGTTGCGTCAGCAGTTCCATGGCCTGCTCATCGGTCATTTGGGTGCAGTGCATTTTGTGATCCAGAATCGCATTCACAACGGCTCGCAGATAGAACTTCAGCTGGTTCAGGCGCAGTTGCAGGCTGCCGTCACCGTAGCCCTGATCGAGCATCATTTGTTCGGTGTACACGGCCCAGCCTTCGATGAAGACGCCGGACTGCAGGACTCGGCGAATCAGTGAGGGGCAGCGGTTGGAGTATTCGAGTTGTACGTAGTGTCCGGGATAGGCTTCGTGGATGGTCAGGATCTGGAGCATGTGGCGGTTGTATTCTTCGAGGAAGCTCTGCACGCGTTCTCTGCCCCAATCGGCCGGGGGCGGGCTGACGGCATAGGAGCTGATCCCGCCGGGGTCCAGGGGCAGCGCTGGGTCGAGGTAGGCCAGTGAGTTACCGCGACGGAACTCGGGCATTTCGATGACCTGGCAGCGATCGGGATCTGGCAGACGCAGAATATCACGGGATCGGATGAAGTCTGTGATCTGCCCGACAGTATTGCGGGCATCGGTCACGAGGGCTTCCGGAGTGCCGTGTTCCCTGCTGACGGCGGCTGTGACGAGGCGAACGGTTTCGCGGCGACCGGCTGCATCGTCCGGCGGGAGCACGCGGTCGGGGAAGTACTGGCTCCAGAGTTGTCGGGAGACGATGTACATCTCGTTCTGCACACGCAGGAACTCGGCTTCGGCATCGGCCAGAACTTCATCTGCGGAGACGCCGGCATTGAGCACGAGTCGAAGTTTTTCGCTGAATAGTTCGCGGCCCAGTCGCCATTCGCCGTTGGCACGCAGGCGTTTGCTGTCTTCGAGGAAGACCTGATGTTCCTGCAGTGCGGAGAGGGCTGATTTGGTGGCGCTGCGGAGTGCCTCCAGTTGTTCGGACGCCCCGATCAGTTCGAAGATACCTTTTTCGTAAAATCCGATGGCGCCGCGATTCTGCAGGATGGCGGTATCGAGGATGGAAGGCGGGGACTCACGTAGTGTTTCGCGGGCCACGCGGACGATGCGGGGGATTTCGCGGATGCGTGCGATGGCATTGCGAATGTTGGT
>JALQWE010000366.1 GCA_023258825.1 Planctomycetaceae bacterium
GGAACAAAAGCCACTCGACGTCAGGCTTCGGGGCTCAGCCAGCACTTCTTCACTGGCGCTGCCCCCACTCTGAAAATCGGTGCCGGTGACAAACTCTTCGCCTGGGTCTGGCTGGATCCCGCCAATCCCCCCAAAACCATCATGCTGCAATTCAATGATGGCGCATGGGAACATCGCGCCTTCTGGGGAGAAGACCGGATCGCCTTCGGCAGCGGTGATGTCCCTGGACACCGTCACCTCGGTCCACTCCCTGCTGCCGGGCAGTGGGTGCGGCTGGAAGTTGACGCCGCGCATGTCGGGCTCAACCCCGGTGCCGAACTGAACGGCTGGGCCTTCACTCAGTTCGATGGACTGGTGTACTGGGATCACGCCGGCATCGTCACGAAGACACCTCAGGGAACGCAATCCTTCGAATCACTGGCGGCCTGGGAAGCCTTCGACAAATCCCTCGCCACGTCCACCGTACCGCAACCTGTTCGCGATGCGATCAAGGTAGAGCCCGGTCAGAGAACGCCCGAGCAGTCACAGTTGATCCGCAGTCACTTTCTCAAGTACGTCTATGCCGGCAGCCGCACCATCCTCGAACCGCTGCAGAAGCAGATTGACGATCTCTCCAAACAGCGGAGCGACCTGGAAAACGCCATCCCGGTCTCCATGATCATGCAGGATCTCCCCACACCCCGCGACACCTTTGTTCTCCGGCGCGGCGAGTACACGTTGAAAGGGGAAAAAGTGACTCCCGGTGTGCCCTCCGTCTTCCCACCACTGCCTGCCGGTGCACCGACAAATCGCCTCGGACTCGCACAGTGGCTGACGGATCCCTCACACCCACTCACAGCCCGAGTCACGGTCAATCGGTTCTGGCAGCAGATCTTCGGAACCGGCATTGTCAAAACCGCAGAAGACTTCGGATCGCAGGGGCAATGGCCGACGCATCCGGAACTGCTTGACTGGCTTGCCGTGGACTTCGTGGAATCCGGCTGGAACGTCAAGGGGCTGATGAAACAGCTAGTCATGTCCGCCACCTACCGCCAGTCTTCCCATGTCTCACCGGAACTGCTGCAGACGGACCCCGAAAACCAATTGCTCGCCCGCGGTCCTCGCTTTCGCCTGGACGCAGAAGTTGTCCGTGACAGCGCACTGGCCGTCAGCGGCCTGCTCCGTGGACAACTCGGCGGCAAAAGTGTCCGGCCCTACCAACCCGACGGCATCTGGGAAGCCGTCGCCTTCGTGGGCAGCACCACTCAATATTACAAACGCGACGAAGGGGACGCTCTTTACCGCCGCAGTCTTTACACATTCTGGAAGCGCACCGCACCGCCACCGTCTTTGATGGCCTTCGATGCTCCCTCCCGGGAAACCTGTGTCGCCCGTCGCGCCCGCACCAACACACCGCTTCAGGCGCTGGTGCTGATGAACGATGAACAGTACGTGGAAGCGGCTCGCAACCTCGCCACCCGCATGCTGCAGGCCGGTCCTGAGACACAGCAGCAATTGTCCTTCGGATTCCGGCTCTGCACAGGCCGCATTCCCGAAGAACAGGAACTTCAGGTTCTGACCCGCGTCTACGCACAGCACCTGGCACACTACCAGGCCGCGCCCGCAGAAGCCGAAAAGCTACTTGCCATCGGGCTGTCGCCGCGAGCCACAGAAATTCCGGTACCGGAGTACGCCGCCATGACCATGATGGCCAACCTCGTGCTCAACCTGGACGAAACAATCACTCGGGAATAGCCCCTGCATCAATTGTTTCAGACACGAAATTCCCCGGATTTGGCCAGGCCTGACGGGGAATTGCCTCACTCGCTTGTTTTCAAAGCCTCAGCATTGTTCAATGCAACGATTCTGCCTGAAGTGCAGCCAGGTTGCAGGCAAATCTGACAGCTTCACTCAGGACTTTCCGCGCGAAAAGCATTTCTTCCGGTATCTTCCGGAAGTTGCCTCTCATCACTCACTTTTTGACAGTCTCACAGGATTCGGACGAATGGCGGTCAAGGTTTATTACGAAGACGATGCCGATCTCAGTCATCTGAAGGGCAAAACGATCTCGATCATCGGTTACGGAAGTCAGGGCCACGCTCAGGCTCAGAATCTGCGGGACAGCGGCTGCAATGTCCTCGTCGGACAGCGCCCCGGTGGTCCCAACTACGATCTGGCAATCAGCCACGGCTTCAAGCCCGTGTCCGCTGCCGAAGCCGCCGAAAAAGGCGATCTGATCAACATCCTGCTGCCGGACGAACTCCAGGGTGACGTCTACCGCAACGACATTCGCCCGCATCTCAAGCCGGGCAACCTGCTGATGTGCTCACACGGCTTCAACATCCACTTCGGCCAGGTTCAGCCCCCACGCGGCGTGGACTGCGCCCTCGTGGCTCCCAAGGGCCCAGGGCATCTCGTCCGCAGCGAATACGAAAAAGGCGGCGGAGTTCCCACGCTGATCGCTCTCAGCGATGGTGCCTCCGAAACTTCCCGACAACTGGCCCTGGCCTATGCCAAGGGGATCGGCGGGACTCGCGGTGGTGTGATCGAAACCACCTTCGCAGAAGAAACCGAAACCGACCTGTTCGGCGAACAGGTTGTTCTCTGCGGCGGTGTCAGTGCCCTCGTCAAGACGGCCTTCGAAGTTCTGGTCGAAGCAGGCTACCAGCCTGAAATGGCCTATTTCGAATGTATGCACGAACTGAAGCTGATCGTGGACCTGTTCTATCAGGGCGGTCTGAACTACATGCGTTACAGCGTGTCTAACACCGCAGAATTCGGCGACTACACCCGCGGTCCCCGAATTGTCACCGAACAGACCAAGCTGGAAATGAAAAAGATTCTCAGCGAAATCCAGACCGGACAGTTTGCTCGCGACTGGCTCCTGGAAAACAAGGCCGGCACGCCGTCCTTCCAGGCAACTCGTCGCCGCGAACGCAATCATCAGATCGAAAAAGTTGGCAAGCAGCTGCGCAAAATGATGAGCTGGATTGCCTCTAAGGAAGTCTGAACGTCAGCCCTTGCGGCTGTCGTGATCTGCACCGCACGACTCACGGACCCGGCACTTCGAAACTCGAACTGCCGGGTTCTTTTTTTCGCAGATCGGTGCAGCGTTCACACGCCGCGTGCCTCAATGCTTTCTGTCATCGTCCATGTGGACTTCTAACCCCGACACCCGAAACGCTATGCTCCAGATCACACCCGTTTCCGGCCCGGTCTGTGGAACAATTCGCCCACCGGGATCCAAAAGCCTGACAAACCGTGCCATGGTTCTGGCAGCACTGGCCGACGGACCGACCCGGCTCACCGGCGTTCTGGACAGCCAGGACACGCGAGTGATGATCGACAGCCTGCGGCGTCTTGGTTTCACTGTGGAACAGGACCTGCCAAGCTGCACCTGCACTGTCCATGGACTGGCAGGACAGATCCCCGCTCGGCATGCCGATCTCTGGCTGGAAAACAGCGGCACCAGCATTCGCTTTCTCACATCCTTGTGTGCACTTGGCCGCGGCACGTATCGGCTTGACGGAGTCGCACGGATGCGGCAGCGACCGATTGGTGACCTCGTACAGGCCTTACGGCCGCTCGGCGCATCCGTGGACTATGAACTTCCGGGTACCGACTGCCCTCCGGTCGTGGTTCAGGGGACGAAAGGGCAGATGACAGGAGGCACCACCACGATCGCCGGCAGCATCAGCAGTCAGTTTCTCAGCAGCCTGTTAATGGCCGCGCCAGCCTGTCGTAACGCGGTTCAGGTCAAAGTCGTTGGCGAACTCGTCTCGCGGCCGTACGTCACCATGACACTGCAGATGATGCAGTCCTTCGGAGCGGTCGTGGAATTCCCCGAAGACCTGTCAGAATTTCACATTTCCCCGCGTCCCTACCATGCCGACACCTACGACATCGAACCCGACGCCTCGGCTGCCAGCTACTTCTTCGGAGTCGCCGCAGTGACTGGCGGTACCGTCACCGTTCAGGGTCTGACGCGTCACGCGCTGCAGGGTGATGTCGGCTTCGTGGACGCGCTCCAGCGCATGGGTTGCGAAGTGACCTGGGGAGTGGACAGCGTCACCGTCACCGGGCGATCGCTCCATGGAATTGACATCGACATGAACGCCATCAGCGACACAGCGCAGACGCTGTCGACGGTTGCCGTCTTTGCGAATTCCCCGACGCGAATTCGCAACGTAGGACACATGCGTCACAAGGAAACCGACCGTATCGCTGCAGTCGTCACAGAACTGCAACGTGCCGGAATCCGGGCCGAAGAACATTCTGATGGGCTGACCATCCACCCCGGTCACCCTCAACCGGCAGAGATTCACACCTACGACGACCACCGCATGGCCATGAGCTTTTCTCTGCTTGGACTGCGAGCACCGGGAATCTGCATTCAGCACCCCGAATGTACCGGCAAGACCTATCCGAACTACTTTCAGGACCTTCAGCGTCTGTGTTCAGGAGTTGCCACATGAACGGACGCGAACGAGCAGGGCGGGGCCGGCCCCGGGAAACCAACGACCGCATTCGTCAGTGGCAGACGGGCAGTGGTGACTCACATCGATCCCGCGGCGGCAGACCCGCCCGCCAGCCGGAAGAGATCCGGATATCGGAACCCTTCGAAAATGGCCGCATCC
>JALQWE010000367.1 GCA_023258825.1 Planctomycetaceae bacterium
CTGGCCACTGCCCTGCTCTGCGTTGCCGTCTTTTTTGTGTTTTCGGTGTTTCGCAGGATTCCAGTGGCGGTACCGCTGCTGACGGCCCCCGCGGTGGCTCTTTCTGCATGGGTGCTGGCGCCGGAGTGGACCTTTGTGCTGCTGCCGTATGTGGTTGTTGGTGGCCTGACGGGGCTGGCTGCTGTGGCAGTACAGCGGGTACTGATGGAGCGACGAAGGCGCTTTTTCGGGCTGTCAGGAACTGAGGATCGAGCAACGATTTTCGGGTTTCCGGATCAGCCGGAGTCTGTAGTGGTGGACCGTCGCGAGGTGTTATCAGGAAGTGCGGCGATTCCGCGAGATTTTTCTGTCGGTTCGGCGCGTTGATATGAGCCTGATTCTGGTACTGGCGTGGTCTTTGCTGATGCTGCAGGATCCTGCAGATCAGAGAGATTCTGTACCGGGACCGGTGGTCAACAGCCCGGCGGAATCGGTGTCCATGGGCAGGGTGTCGCTGGAGGAGATTCCGGCGCTGGTCGCCAGTGGTGAATACCAACCGGTGGCTTCGGCTGAGTTACTACGACTGTTAGCTGTCAGCGAGGAGAATTCGGGAAATCCTGCGAGGCCGCAGATTCGTGCGGCGGAGTACAAGGCGACATTATCAGGGACACGTCTGATAGACGGTGCTCTCGATTTCTTTCTCTATCCGGATTCAGATCGAGTCTCGGACGGTCCCCTGTTTCTGGGACTGACCAGTTTGCGGCAGCTGGCCATTCGTGATCCTCAGGGAGACATTCCACTGGGGGCTGACATTCGTCGCCGTTTGTATGTGTTGAAGCCGGGACTCTCGGGCAATCTGAGTGGTCAGTGGTCCGCGGATGGACTGGTGGCTGGTGAAGCCATTTCATTCCGTCTGGAGCTGCCGGAAGCGACCACTTCAAAACTGCAACTGAAAACTCCGGCGGGTATCAGTGTCACGGGAGCCGGAACGCTGGTGCTGGGACCGGAAGAGTCTGCCGGGGAATTGTTGTGGACGCTGTATCCCTCTGATGCAACCAGGCTGATGTTTTCATGTCGTCGGGTTCAGGGACCGGTAGCACAGCAGCCCCTGTCACTGACGGCCTTTGGTGGCGGGCATGTGTTGAACGGTGACATTCTGACGTCACGCTGGACAATCGGTTTGTCGTCGGAGATTCCAGCGGGCAGCGTCCTGAATCTGCGGATTGCCCGAGGGAGTCGTGTGTCTGATGTGGCGATGGACGACCGTCGTGCACTGGAATGGGAAGTGAATGCATCTGCTGCCGCGCAGGAACTCAGAATCCGCTTGCCGGGTAACGGAACCGGGGGATCTCTGACCGTATCGGCCGCGACGGTGATTGCGAATCCCGAGACATGGGAGTTGCCAGCGCTGGTGCCGCTGCAATGGCAGCAGGGGGCCGGCGAACTGCGGGGCCCGCTGCTGGTTCCCACGGGAACCGTCACTGTCTCGTTGCCACCTTCGATGAATGTCGATGACTGGATTCTGAAGGGACTTCAGGAACGGGATGTGGTGGCCGGCACGGATCAGTCACGGACCTTTCAGTTGACTCAGTTTCAGGCAGAAGCGACGGCGATTGTTCGAACATCAACGACGCAGGCCAGGCTGTCCGATACTCTGGTGACATTGCTGGAGCCGACCGGTCGGCTGGCTGCGGTGCGGTGCTTCCTGAATCTGCAGTGTGAGGATGCGGCCGTTGTTGAGGCTCGCTGGCAGGTCGCGCGTGGCTGGCAGGTCATCGCGGCTCGATATGCCTCCAATGGTCGGTCCCTGTATTTCGAGATGCCGGCGCCGGCGTCTGATCAGTTGTCTGTGCCTTTGGTGGTTCATTTGCCGGAGACACTGGAACCGGGGGCCGCACGAGTGATTGAACTGCTGTTGCAGCAGGATGCGACCGTCACATCAGAATCACTGCAGCTTCCGGTGCTTCCCGGGGATCAGATTGAACGCACTCAGTCGTTTTTGCTGACGGCAAAGCCCTCGTTCACTGGTTCGCGGCTGGATCGTCGCTGGACACAGGGGCGAGCTCGGATTTCGCAGGAAGAGTTTCAGAGCCGCAATCCGTGGTTTCCTGCAAACTTACTGGTGCCCGGGATTGAGTGTTGTCTGTCCGGAGAATCCCTGCTGCCAACCGGAGTTTCGGATTCAGAAGACGACGGGGAGCAAAATCGGCTGCTGCATACGATCCGACTGGTGGATGGCACTGTTCAGGAAGAGACACGGATTGATCTATGGGTGCCGCAGACCGCCTCAGAGTTGAATTTTGTGTTGCCCGTCGATGTGAACGTCGAGGTTCGCTGGCTGTTGCAGGGACTTCCGGTCACTCCCGAGGTGATTTCCAATGGCGGTGGGGAGTCTGTGTGGACAGAGTATCGAATCCCGTTGACGCAGGTGGCAGAGCGCAAGGCTCTGACTGTCACCTGCACGACACGTCATCCGGTGGCGGATCAATGGACGGCCATGATTGCGTTCCCGAGGGATCAGGGTGGTCTTCAGGGTGTGTTGCAGATTTCAAAGACGGACGGGGCCAGTCTCTCGGCGGAGAATCTGATGCCGGAACCCGCGATTTCGCCGACCACGGGACTGTCCGGATGGCGATTGCCGACTGTTGCGCGGCCGGTGCAGATTCGGCGTGTGCTGAGTGTCGAGGCGGAAGCCGTTCAGGTGACCCATCTGACGATGTTTCATCTGTTGTCGGAGTGTGAGTCAGGGATTGAACACAGAACGATGGCGGTCATGGATGTGACGACAGGGACAGGCCGAAGCGTCCTGCCAATTGTCAGAGATCAGGTTGTTCAGCCACTGGTTCTGGTGAACGGACGGCGCGTGAAAATTCAGGAAACGCCGGTGAGTGCGGAGATCCCGTTGCCTGCAGGCCGTGTTCCGTGTCGTGTGGTGCTGCTGTGGAACGAGCCGGTTCTGGCACCGGAACAATTGGAGGTCCAGCGAGCCCTGCCGCGATTGTTTGCCAGCGAAGTCAGCGTGCCAGTCGCGGTGCATCATCTCCTGATCGCGACGGAATTGCAGAGTAGCCTTGCACACGTCCGATGTTACATGGAACTGACGGGGAGAATACCGGAAATTCCGACGGCGCTGATTGAACGCAGTACTGGCGTTTCGGGGGCCTCGCAGCAGGACGATTCTGCGTTAAGAGCTGAGTCTTCTGAAGTGCGGGCATTCGCGGTCGGCTGGAGACTGGCAACAACACGTGGAGCACGCCATCAGACTGTCGTGGACCCGAATTCTGAGCAACAGCCGATCCTGCTCCGACTCAGTTCCGTACGGCGGCGTTTTGCTGTCGTCGGAGGAACTGCCTTGTTGTGTATCGGTGTTTGTCTGGCGGGGACCGGTTGGATCGTTCGTCATTTGCAGGTGGCAGCAATTCCGGTTGTGGTGCTGTCGCTGCTGGGGTTGTGGAATCTGCCTCCGCTGGTGAAAGCGTCCATTGACGGGGCATTCTGGGGAGGAGCGGCTGGTGTGCTGCTGGTAATTATACTACGTGGTGTGCTGCAATACCTGAATCGATTTCGACTGCCCGGTGGGCATTGGTTGGGGTTTGTCGTGGTCTGGTGTCTGTCCTCAGTCTGTGTCTATTCTCAGGAGCCATTGTCTACTGCACCACCGCAGAGCCTGGCAGGAAAAACTGATCGTGCGACCGTACTGATTCCCAGCGGGGATGTGTCCGGGGATCAACTGGTGTTTGTTCGAACGGGAACGTTGCAGAGTCTTCGCGAGACGGCTGTTGAGGTTCTGGCTTCGCGACCATCGGCTGTGGTCACGTCCGTGAATTCCATGATCCATGCTGATGCCGGGGGCAGTGTGGAGTTGGTCATGAATATTGGCGTTTCGGCTGTCAGTGGTAGTCGCGAGGTGGTGCTGCAGTTACCAATTCAGGGATCGCGACTGGTCGGATGTCTGGTTGATGGAAATCGCGTTCTGCCGGAATCGGATGGCGAGGATCACATTCGGGTTTTGCTTCCGCCTTCGGTGGAAGTCTCCAGTCAGCCTCTGTCGATAGCTGAAACAGTGACCAATCCCGAAACGTCTGCGGATGAGCGAGCGGCATTCACGGCTCATCAGGTCCAGTGTCGACTGCGACCAGTGACCACTCGACAGGCGTCAGGCGTGCAGTTTCGAATACCGGGACTTCCCTGTCCCCTGGCACGTATTGAAGTTGTCGCTGCACCGGGGTTGTACTCCACCGCACGTATTCAGACGGCGGACGGAATACAGCAGTGGGATCCATCAGTTGGGCCCGTGCTCCTGAATGGACTGGCGACAACAGAGGGCGCTGATGTTCGTCTGTTGCAGTCCGGCCTGGACAAGGGCAGTCGAGGACAGGCTGCGGTGGAGGTGATGGCGATCAGCGAGAACACCGTCGGTGTACAGACGCTGAATTGCTATTGCCGTTTCAGCAGTTGGAATCTTCTGAGCCCGGAGGTGCGCTATCGAATGCCTCAGGGCTATCAGTTGGTGGGCGTTTCCGGTGCTGCCGGGCTTGAATCCGGCGAGTTATTGTGGTCAGTTCAGGATCAGTCCGCCACAATCTCGCTTCCGACGGGTGTTCCGGATGAATTCGTGCTGCTGTTGCAATTAC
>JALQWE010000368.1 GCA_023258825.1 Planctomycetaceae bacterium
AAGCTGTGCGATCACTTTCCGGGTTTTGAGTTTCAGACTGTGATCAACGAAAAAGGCTGGGGAGCTCGGATTACCCGGGATGACATGCGACTGGGACGAGGTACTGCTCGCAACGAATACAGTCGCCTGGAAATCCTTGTTCGGCCCTTCACGGACATGGCGATTCTTGAGGTGGTGACCAAAGGAACAATCCGCAACCGTGAGTCGCTGAATCGTTCCAATTTTCGTTTCCTGTCAGAGGCGACCGTCGATCCGTTCCGACAGGGTGTTGACAGCCTTGTTCTGGAGTTTGCCGAACAGTTTTCTGCACACGCCTGATGCAATCTGTAAAACGGCATAAGGCAGCTCTCTGCTCCCTGTGCCTCAGTGTCCTGGCCAGTATCAACAGACACTGAGCTGGTTATTTTGTTCCGCCGGAATCTCCGGCCCGGGTGTTCCTCCTCTTTGTGGCCCGGCCCCACAGATCGCAGCTGGGTCAGCGACCTGACGGCTCCACGATTTTACAGCGGCATTGCCAATGAACACGAATTCACAGGGGTATCATCTGCAGACAGACTCACACGGCCTGCAGAAGCTGGTGGTGCAGAGTGACATTGTGAGTGGTGAAGTTTACCTGCACGGAGCCCATGTTTCTGCATGGAAGCCGGCCGGTCATCATCCTGTGCTGTGGATGAGTCGCGAGTCCTGGTTTGAGGACGCTCGCCCGATTCGCGGAGGTGTTCCGATCTGCTTTCCATGGTTTGGCCCGCATCCCACAGATTCAAGCCAGCCTGCCCACGGACTGGCTCGTACCCGGCAATGGACACTGACCAATGTCCGTCGATGTGACGACGGTGCAATTGAAGTCTGGCTGCAGACCAGTGTTGATCCCTTTCAGTTGTCTTATCGCGTCCTGTTTGGTGCCGATCTGATTCTGACACTGACCACGAAGTTACCGCCAACCGCCGCAGCACCGCAGCCATTCGAAGATGCTCTGCATACGTATTTCCATGTGGCGGAGATTCAGCAGATCTCGATCAGTGGGCTGGAAGGCGTCCGTTATGTCGATCGGGTACCACAGGTCGAGGAACGGGAAGCTGCAGGGACTGTCATTCGTTTCGGGCAGGAAACGGACCGCATCTACCGCAACTCCGTGGAAACCGCAGTGTTGCACGACCCGGGACTGAACCGCAAAATCACCGTCGGAAAATCAGGTTCTCGCTCAACCGTGGTCTGGAATCCCTGGATCGACAAGAGTCGACGTATGCCGGACTTCGGGGATGATGAGTGGACCGGAATGGTCTGTATCGAGACGGCCAACGTCGGTTCAGATGCCATTATGCTGCAGCCCGGTCAGTCCCATACCACACAGGCTATGATTTCCGTCAGCCATGGCTCTGAATGAGAGCCCGGGACCGCGCTGACGATACGCGGTGAATTCCGCATCGAAGCCGCGTCATGCCCCAACTACAGAGGGCCTCATGTTTCTTCCCATTGTTCTGATGGGTCGGACAAGCGGCATCGTACGTTCCCGCCATTGTTGTGAACGGAGTGAGGACTTTCCAGACCTGTGCCATGACTGTGCCAGCGGCGACGCGTACGATGGCCACAAGGGGTGAGTGCCCGCACAACTTTGCGGCCCTCGGCCGGATCGGTCAGATGCAGATGTTCAGACTTGCGCCTGCCGCGGCCTGAACGGCAGGCCTGATTCCGGAAGCTCAGAGGACGATCGGATGCAGGACGTCACACGGCAGATTCTGGAATTCCTTTCACGACCAGAGGCCTATTCACACCATCCAGCCAGCGTGCGTTGTGTTCAGACGCATGCATCGTGGGTGTTTGTGGCCAGCCCGTATGTCTACAAGATCAAGAAGCCGGTGGACTTCGGATTTCTGAACTTCACCACATTGCAGCGGCGACATCAGAACTGCCTGTGGGAGCTGCAGTTGAATCGCCGACTCGCGGAAGACGTGTATCTCGGTGTGGATGCCATTTGTCGGATCGAGGGGCATTGGGTACTGACCAGTCAGCCGCAGGGCGAAGTGTTTGAGTGGTGTGTGCGTATGCGCGAACTGGATCCGCCGGGATTTCTGCGGCAGCGGTTGCTGGACGGAGTGGTGACACCAGCGGACGTGCGACGAGTCGCTGAGCGGCTGTTGGCGTTTTACGATTCGCAGCCACCCCTGCCCCCGGAAGAAAGTCGCGCAGCGACAGAGCGATTGCACGCTTTTGCGGCCGACAATCTGCGAATCGCCACTCAGTTCGTCGGACAATCCATCACGGCCCACGGACTGGCGGCGCTGGCGGAGTACAACAGGATCTTTGAATTGACGCATGCCACGCTGCTGCAGTCGCGAAGTCAGCTGGGCTGGATCCGCGATGCACACGGAGATCTGCATCTGGATCATGTGCATCTCTCAGGGGAGACTGTACGGATCTATGACTGTCTGGAATTCAATGCGGAACTCCGTCACATCGATGTGGCCTGTGATGTGGCTTTTCTGATGATGGATCTCGACTTCCACGGGCGTCATGATCTGGCGGAGATTCTGCAAGCGAGGCTTCAGGAGAGCTGGCGGGATCCTGCGATGACTCAGTTGCTGTGCTACTACCAGTGTTATCGCGCCTGTGTTCGGGGCAAAGTGGAGAGTCTGCACGGTGTCACGGAAACAGCAGCAGACACGGAACGGCAGGCCGCCATCGCTCTGGCAAAACGTTACTTTCAGCTGGCCGTGGGGTACGCCTTGTCCGGGACAGCACCGTGTGTGCTGGTCTGCTGCGGACGGATTGCCACCGGGAAAAGTGCGCTGGCCGAATTTCTGAGTCAGGAAACCGGCTGGCCACTGTATTCCTCGGATCGACTTCGCAAGACGCTGGCACATGTGGAACTGCATCATCGGGGAACGGCGGAGGAACGCGCGACACTGTACGGAAGTGCAATGACTGAACGGGTGTATTCAGAGTTGAGTCATCAGGCTGTATGGCACTTCAGACGCGGACAGAGTGTGATTCTGGACGCAACGTACTCGGATAGGCAGTACCGAACATCCCTGCGGCAGTGTGTGACAACAGCCGGAGGATCGTTGATGTGGGTGGAAGCCACTGCTGACGACGCGGTGGTGCGTGAACGCTTACGGCGGCGCGAAGACGACCGCCACGTCATCTCAGACGCACGTGAGACGGACTTTGAAAGGCTGACGGCGAAGTACAACGCGCCCGCGGAGATTCCGGAGTCTGCGATGCTGCGGATTTCGACCGATGGTGAACTGCAGCAGACCTGTACCGAATTGCTGCGGAAACTAGTGTCCAGAAATGCTCGCTCAGGCGGATATTAAACCGGGCCAGTTGACCCACAGGCATGGAAGTCCATGCAAATCCGAAAAAACCAACAGCGATTTTGCGGAAAAAATGCAGTTGCACCATACGAAGCAGGGGCACGTTCCTGGTTCGCGGCCGCTGTTCGTCACACCGCGGCGGGGCGGCCCGGGTTCACTGGTCCAGGGCGAAGACTCAGGCGGGCGCAGCGGGGCCTTTAGAGTTTTCTGCTGCGGATACAGGGGCGAGGGCGTGAAAATCGGCCGGTGGGGCGGAGCGGAATGTCATCCATTCGCGCAGGATCGGATGAAAAAAACCCAGCGACGCGGCGTGCAGAGCATGACGGCATTCTGTCGGTTCGTCGCCGTCAAACCGCGGCGCTTTTCGCAGTGTTCCAAATGGTCCGTAGTATTCATCGCCGAGGATGGGATGGCCGATGTGTGAAAGATGCACTCGGATCTGATGATTGCGACCGGTGAACAAACGGCATTCAACAATCGCGTAACCGGAACAGCGACGGATGACCGTGACCTGAGTTTTGGCGGGTCTTCGATCTTTGGCATCCGGTTGAGCGGACATCAGGACCGAGTTGCCGCCGGGGCGTTGTCCGATCGGCAGCTCCAGCATGCGCGTTTCGAATTCCGGTTGGCCTTCCACCATGGCGACGTACGACTTAGCCAGCTTGCCCTGCTGGAAATCAATCGACAGCAGTCGATGGGCGAGATGTTCTTTGGCGGTGACGATCAGGCCGCTGGTCATGCGATCCAGTCGATGCACAACTCCAGGGCGGAGCAGACCTCGAAAAGCGGTCTGCTGATCGAGATGCGCCTGCAGCACATTGGACAGGGTGCCTTCCTGAAAATCACCAACCGGGTGAGCCACAAGGCCGGCCGGTTTGTCCACCACAATCAGCCATGGGTCTTCGTAGACAATCGTGACCGGAACATCACACGGGTCCAGCAGTTTATCCGGAGGCTCCACCAGACGAATACGCACTCGCTGGCCCCGGAACACACGATCCGGACATTCGGCAGGCTGGTCGTCAATTCTGGCCAGTCCCTCAGCCACCATCCGATGCAGTCGCCATGTGGTGTAATTGCGGAGATGTTTTGCCAGAAAGGAATCGATCCGCGATCCCGAAAGATACGGCTCAACAATGAATTCAACGTCTGGCGGAAACTGGCACATGATCCCGGGGATCATAGTGCGGGTCACGCTGGCAGGCCAGTGTGATGCGGACTGTGGCATGCTGGTGCCGCGGCCGAGGTTTCTTGTGAAACCATGGATGGGCACGGATGAGGGTTGCGTTCCTGGG
>JALQWE010000369.1 GCA_023258825.1 Planctomycetaceae bacterium
AGACTTTGTCACTACTGGGCAGACGGACTTCGATGACGATGGAATACGCCTGCCGGGGCTGTGGATGGGCAGGAATTGTGAAGGCCGTGAAGCTGCCCTTGGTCACCGCCAGCCCGGACTCTGGAATCTTCAGCAAAACGCCACCTCCGGTCGCATCTTCGTCCGAAGCATTTGTATCCACAAGGCTGCGGAAGGCGTCATCCATGGACGATTGCAGCCAGCCGGAATCGGACTGCTGCAGTTGAGCGGCCAGTTGTTCCAGATTCGTGGGCGATTTCGGAGCATCGGACTGAGGATCGACGATAACTTCGAACAAGGCCGAGCCGTCCTCGACGTTTTCATCGCCGAGTGCCGCTTGCAGGGGCCGCTGGTCGACGACGAGGTTTTCGATCCAGTCGAGTCCCAGCAAGGGGATCAGGACAAGAGCGAGTGCCCAGAGGAACAGGTGAAAAGTGAGCGACGACATGACGCTGACCGCGGTCGCCGTCGCCAGCACATCCACCACGGAGCCGGGGCCCTGAGTTTCGGATTGTGACGCCGACCGTTCCCCCTTGCGGGGCCGCGGCGTGAAGTTGGGCGGGCCATTCGATCCGGCATCCTGCGGTGACACCGGAGGCGCAGCATCGGGCACAACCAGCGTGGGCTGTTGTTGTGAGGTTGCGGGAGCCAAATTGCCATCCGGAGCAGACATCAACCGCCTCGACAATTCCAAAAGTCCATTTCGGTCATCCAGAGACGTCACTTCCCGAGTCGTTGTTGAATCATACAGGATACCGTTGCATTTTCCAAAACCCAAACGCAGCGGGCAGCCCGGGAAATTCCCAGGTCTTTCGCTGACGGGGCGCTGGGAAGCGTTCCCGACAGGGACTGGCAGAGCAGGGACAGGCAGAACGCAAAGCCTCGCCGGGCCGTGGGAATGCAGCGGTCCCGATCACGTAATTCAGATCCAGCCTTTGCGGCGAAAAAACCAGAGCAGCGTGCCGGCAACCGACAGCATACAGAGGATGGCAAAAGGGTAACCCCAGGACCATCCCAATTCCGGCATGTAGTGAAAGTTCATGCCATAGAAACCAGCGATGAAACTGAGCGGCATGAACAGAGTCGCAATGACGGTCAGCGTCTTCATGACTTCGCCACTACGGTAGTTGATATCGGCCACATAGAAGTCACGCAGGTCTGCGCAAAGTTCCCGGTAGGTTTCAATCACATCCATCAATTGAATGGTGTGATCGTAGCAATCCCGCAGCCATGTGCGTGTGCTGCTGGCGATGAGTGGACAGTCATCGCGCAGAAGCAGCGAGACGGCATCGCGTTGTGGCCAGATCGTTTTTCTCAACAGCAGCAGATCGGCTCGGACATGTCGCAGTTCAAGACGCTGCTGGGGGGCCGTTCCCTGCTCAAGATTGTCGTCGATGCGGTTCAGGCGATCACCAAGGTCTTCGACAACCGGGAAGTAGTTGTCGATGACGGTGTCCAGGATCGTGTAAGCAAGGTAATCGGCGCCGAGCTCACGGATGCGACCGCGGGCATTCAGGATGCGTTCACGAACGGGATCCAGCGCCGGAGCACCCTCATGAACGGATAGCACAAAGTCTTCCCCGATGAACAGACTTACCTGTTCGGTCGTCAGACTGCCATCAGAGTCACTGACCGGAAGGCGAGTGACAACAAACAGATGATCGCCGTATTCTTCCACCTTACAACGCTGGTGCGAATTGATGACGTCCTCCATCGCCAGTGGATGCAGGTCAAAGGCTTCGCCAAGTTGCGAAAGGGTCTGAGTGTCGACCGTGCCTTCGACGCGAAACCAGTAAACGCGATTGGCGGGCACTTCTTCATTGAGTTCCCCGACGGTATCGATCAGTTCCTCTTCGGCGGACGTGCTGTTGTAAGAGATGCGGGTGATCCGACAGCGTTCGGAGATGGGTTGCAGACCGCGGTCGAGTGTTCCGGGAGTGGCACCGATTCCGGAGGATCTTCGGAAAGCGCGGAACACGCCGGTTTTCTGGCTGTGCGACATGCGGGACTCCGTGATTTGGAACGGCGGGAACAGCGGGGGCCCGGAATCAGACGGGCCCGGTCACCTGAACTGTAGCAGGAACCTCATCGCCGGTCATGAGCGAGATCACCGCGCCCCCATCAGTCCCATCAACCCCCGCCCGACTTTTTCGCTCGCCTGGATGGGCAAAACCAAATTTGTCTGCTATTTTTCCAGAATAAGAAATATTCGCAGTTTTCAGAGAATCCTGAGCGAATTTCTGTGGTTTAACGACAGTGAGGTTGATCCAGGCAGCGTCGTGACCGTCAGGGCGACCCTGGGATTCGACCGAATCCTGACCTTTCTGTTCGGGGCCTGCCCCTGTTTTCTGATGGAGACATCCATGGTGTTTGGAAAATTGATGCGAGCAGCTTGTGTATTCAGCCTGCTGGCTGTGGCGTTTTCTGCGGCTGTTGAAGCACAGCAACCGGGCAATGGCAACCAGCCTCCGCAGGAAGGTGGTCGTGGTGGTCGGGGTGGATTTGGCGGCCCGGGCGGCGGCCGAGGCGGATTTGGTTTCGGTGGTCCTGGTGGCCCCGGTGGTGGTCCAGGCGGGTTTCGTGTCGACCGAGCGATGCTGCTGGGAATTGACCAGATTCGGACGGAATTGAAGATTGAGGAATCTCAGGCGGCCGTGATCGACGCAGCTCTGGAAGCGTATCGTGAAGAACGCAACAGCGGGACTCGACCTGACCGCGATGCGTTCCAGCAGATGTCCGAAGAAGAGCGCACCAAGGTCTTCGCAGAAATGCAGAAGCAGCGCGAAGAGCTCAGCAAAAAGACCGACGAAGTGCTGAATGCACTGCTGGAAGTGCCACAGAAAGAGCGACTGGACCAGATCTCCCTGCAGATGCGGATGAACATGGCGGCCGTGCAGACGCTGAAGAGCGACGAAGTCAAGTCGGCTCTGAAGATTTCTGACGAGCAGTCCGCCAAACTGGACGCTGCAGAGACAGCTAACCAGGAAGAAATGCGGAAGATGATGGAAGAAATGCGAGCCAGCTTCCAGGGTGGCAATGCCCCCGGAGCCCCGGGCGCAGGCGGTGGATTTGAAGGCATGCGGGAAAAAATGGAAGCCGCCCGAACCAAGTCCACCGAAGCCGTGATGGCCGTCCTGACGGACGAACAGAAGGCACAACTGGAAAAGATGAAGGGTGCAAAGTTTGAAGTCGACATGCGTGCCATGATGGGTGGACGTGGCGGCTTCGGTGGCCCGGGCGGACCAGGCGGTCCGGGTGGCCAGGGCGGCCCAGGCGGACGCGGTGGCCAGGGTGGCGGTCGCGGTCGCGGAACTCGCCCACCGGCTGAGTAATCGCGCACAGCGAAGACTTCCCGTAGAAACCTCAGGGACCATGCCATTCGGCATGGTCCTTTTCTTTTCCCCTCATGGCTCAGGTGTTTTGACCCACAGACTCGGCAAGCGCAACGGTCAGGCTCCGCACGAATTGCCGTGTCTGCGGCCCAGTCCCCTTGCAACGGCGCAGCGAAACCACGACAATCCTTTGTGGCAGGTGCCAGTGGGGTTTTCAACCACTCCTCGCCATGACATTTTGATGCCACAAAGGTCGTTTGTCCCATGGGACTGAAAAACAGCTTGATCGGTGTGTCCGGATTCTTCGGGCTTGTCAACGTGGCATTAGGCCACCCCGGGCATGGGCCTGCGGACATTCAGTCCGGGGTGCTGCACTATGTTGTGAATCCGTCGCACTTTGCGCCCGGTCTTGTCGTTTGTGCCGTCATTGCCGTCAGCGGTCTGCTTCTTAGCGCGCGCCGTCGCCGCAGCACTGCTCGGGTCCTGTCGCCAACGGGTCGGAAATAATCCGCAGGTGCCCCTGGTTTTTTTGCTGCATGATTGCAATTCCGTCGGTAGTTGGGGGATGATGCCGGAAGTCGCTCTGGTGGCCCTGCACTCAACTGACGAACATTGCCATGACACGCACCCTCTGTCTTGTGATCCTGTCCGGGTTCCTGTTTGCTGCGATCGGCGGCTTCACGCGTGCACAGGACCCAGCCGGACTGGACTTCTTCGAACAGAAGATTCGTCCAGTACTGGTGCAGCATTGTTACTCCTGTCATTCTGAACAGGCTGCCGCAGAAGGCAAGCTGAAGGCCGAACTTTACCTCGACACCGCTGCCGGCATCGCCGCCGGGGGTGAAAGCGGACCAGTACTGGTGCCGGGCAAGTCGGCCGAAAGTGCTCTCTGGAAGGCGATCTGCTACGACGGTCTGGAAATGCCGCCCGCCGGGCGCTTGTCAGCCGAGATCGCCGCAGATTTTGCGAAGTGGATCGACCTCGGCGCCCCGGATCCGCGCACCGGACCAGCACCGCAGAAGACCCGACGTCAGATTGATGTGGCTGCCGGGCGGGATTGGTGGGCCTTTCGACCTCTGCAACAGCCCGCACTGCCAGACCCACAGGCGCCGATTGATGGGCTGATTCAGGCGGCTCGTGCGCAGCATGGCGTGACGTCGGTGGGACCGGCTTCGCGGGAAAAACTGATTCGCCGCGCGTGGCTGGACCTGACAGGATTGCCACCTCAACCTGCGGATATCGCGGCTTT
>JALQWE010000370.1 GCA_023258825.1 Planctomycetaceae bacterium
CGCAAAGCCTGCTCGACCGGTTGCCTCAACCAGTAGAAAATCCGATCTCCGAAGTACAGGCTTAGAGCGACCGCAATCATGATGCCCAGAACAGCACGAAAGACGTGCACACGCAGCACCTCAAGGTGCTCGCCAAACGTCATCGTGGTGTCGTCGAAAAGATCGTGGGTTTTAGCCATGCCGCTATTTCACTCTGCTCGTTCCATGTCCAGCACAATACCTCAGAACACCAACTGACCCTGAACGTCGCAACCCCGACTGATACTCAGACGGACACTGCCGAATGACACGTCAGACGCATCCAGACGCCCATCCAGTCAAGTCAGGCCCCGCGAGTCAACTGTCGAAACAACTCGAGCAGTCGCCCCGTAATCGGTCCCGGAACGCCCGCACCAATCTGCCGACCATCGAGGCTGGTAACCGCGATCACCTCCGCTGCCGTTCCCGTCAGAAAGCACTCGTCAGCAGTGAAGATGTCGTGCCGTGTCATCACACACTCCACCACCGGTATCCCCGCTTCCCGCGCCAGTTTCATGACGGCGTTTCGAGTAATCCCTTCGAGGATTCCGGCGTCCGGCTGCGGAGTCTTCAGGACACCCCGCTTCACAATGAAAATGTTGTCCCCGGTGCACTCCGCAACTTCACCATTGTGGTTCAGCATCAGTGCCTCGACGGTCCCCGCGTCTGTCCCCTCAATCTTGGCCATGATGTTGTTCAGGTAGTTCAACGATTTGATGCGCGGGCTTAACGCTCCCGGATGATTGCGGATCGTGGACGCAGTCACCAGCTTCATACCTGTGCGATACAATTCTTCCGGGTAGAGCGAAATCGTATCCGCAATGATGATGATCTGCGGATTCGCCGTACGCCGAATGTCCAGTCCCAGTGACCCGGCCCCCCGAGTCACCACCAGACGCACATAACCGTCAGAGATTCCGTTGGCTTTAACGGTGTCCTCCACGGCAGCAACCATTTCCGCGTTGCTGATCGGCAGCTGCAGCCGAATCGCCAGGGCACTTTCAAACAGCCGATCGATGTGCTCCTGCAGCAGAAAAACTCTGCCACCGTAAACACGAATGCCTTCGAATACGCCGTCACCATACAGCAGACCGTGATCAAAGACGCTGACCATGGCCTGATCTGCCGGAACCAACTTCCCCGCGACATAGACTTGTCTTGTCATGAAATCGCACTCATTATCAATAATTGTTTGCTTGCAACTGAAATCCCGGCATGGCCAGATGATCCGCAGGAATGCCAAATTCTGCCAGCCAGCAAAGATTGATCGGCAGCCGATTTCCGGATACCACCGACAGACCTCGCCAAAGTCTAACCGAAACAAGCGCGAATTGTAGCGTTCAGTTCGTGCAAACATTCCAAACACAAACAGACAGGCTGTCCGATCCTGTGAAACGGCTCGCAGAAGATCGGCGAAACCTGCCTCCTGTAACGACTGCACCATGCCCTGACCCGCGGAATTCAGGAACCGTCCTTTTTCCCGAACCCACCGCTTGCGAACTCAGTTTTTACGAGTAAACTTCCGCACCCGTGCCAAAATCACGGGAAAAAATCACCCCGCCGGAGTGGCGAAATGGCAGACGCGCCGGATTCAAAATCCGGTAGGCCTAAAAACCTGTGTGGGTTCGAGTCCCACCTCCGGTAATGAAAAGAACCCAGCAACCGCTGGGTTCTTTTTTTATGCCCTTACCGCCCTCGGTGCTACCGCCCTCGGTGCCATGCAGCTGCGTCGCCCCCGGTGCCCTGCACCTGAATGCTGTTTGCACTGAAAATTCCCACGAAAATCGCTCGATACACACGCCATACACAACAGCAGCAAATCGCGGCATGGCAAAGAATCTGCCATGCCCGTCGCCCGCTGAAGTCGCGTCGTCACGGCACCTCATTTTCCCCAGCAAAGCCTCAGAACAAGACTCTGTGGTCCGGAATTCCCATTATCCCCTCAATTGATGGTCATCGCCACCTCGGCCCCATTCCACGACCTCCAACGTCGCCCGCGTGGATTTCAATTCCGGAAGGTCGAATCAGGCCCCGTTTGCTCCGGAGACATCGGATTCTGGCCAACCACCGTTCACCTTCGTGCAATTTCGCAGTAAAGTTGATCCGCTGCGGAACCGGTGGCTGTCACCGAGGAAAAGCCCTGCCCTCCCGTGCCAGGACATCCTCCGGCAAGTTTACCCGGCGGACACGGTTTTCTTCCCGCTGTGTTTTCACCCCGGAATTTCGGGAACTCCACTTTCTGACAGATGGCCATGCGACGCTCTGTTCTGGGTGCCCTCCTTCTCCTGCTCGCGGCCCATGCGGGGCTTGCCGCTCCACTGCTGTGGAATCGACTTAGTCAACCCATTTGGTGGCCATTCGCGGCGTTGGTAATGGTCTGGGCCGTGCTCGTAATTCGTGCCGGTCGAGGTGGATTCCAGTTCAACCGCTGGGGAAAAGTGTGTACCACCTGCAGTGCGGCACTCCTGCTTCCGTCGCTCCTCTTCCCGTCTCCGTGGTTGGCAATGGCTGGTATCTGGTTGCTTGCTGCCGCGGTCACCTGCTCTCTGCGCAGTCGACAACATCGCGGCTCACTCGCCATCGGTCATTTGCCCCTGCTGTTGTTCGCTGGATTCCCGGGACGCGTGGCCACTCCTTTCGGGGATCGCCTCAGGACTGAACTGACACAACACGCCTTGCTGGAAAATCTCTGCCGAGGCAAACTCGTCTGGCTGGAGGGCACCGTCCCGTCCGATGGCTCCGGACTTCTCGACCCGAACCTGGCATTCAATTCCTCCTGGATCTGGGCCGGTTTGCTGGCACTGGCATGGTCATTGTTGATGGTGCGGCGAGCATCGTTTCTTCAGGCATTTGCCATGCTGGCTGCTTCTGCGTTCTGGGGAATCCCCATCGCTGCAGTGATGCTGTCGTCTTCACTCTCTCGAGCGAATCCCGCTGCAACGGGCCCGATCCTGCCGGATGCCATGACATGGATCCTCGCAACGCTGGCAGGTGTAACACTGGTGGTCTTAACGGACATTTTCTTAAACGCCATCGCGGCACCAATTCCTGGCCCGACTGACGGCTCGCAGGGCGACCTACGTACCGTCGCGATGATCTGGAACATCTGGGTCAGCGGCTTGAGTGACCCCAACCTCGCACCCGGCTCTGAAAAAGCGACCATACAGTCTTCCGGCAATTTGGGGTTGAGATGGCCGGAGTGGTCCGAACTGTGGGACACGCTCTGGGCATGGTGGTATTCCAGGTCTCTACCCAAAGTCGCCCTGGGGCTTCCCCTGCTGGTCATTGCCACGACTGTCTTGATCTCACGCTCTGGCAAGGTGGATCGTAAAGCAGAGGCGATGACGCTTCTGGAAAACATGCAGACGCAGGCAGACCGTGATGGCAATTCGCAGGTTCAGGAACGTGTCCTTCGAGCCATGATCAGTCTGCAACCGCAATTTGCGCCCCTGCAATTGCAGTTGATCGATTTACTTTGGGAAACAGGACAGCGTGAGTCCTGCTGGCGACAGCTTCAGCCCCTGATCGCGGACAATGAAGCGTCCCATCCGTCCGCCCGCCTCTGGTTCGTTCGCAATTCTTTACAGCCAGACCCACTACAGGCTCTGACGCCCGCTGAACGGGTGCAGCAGCTGAGGAAGGTCGTGGAATCAGAGCCCAAAAATTCCGAAGCCCTGACACTACTTGCTCGGACTTATCTGAGTCTTGGGGAGCCCGCCCTCGCGGAACGCGCATTCGTGAAAGCCGCGGACGCTGATTCAGGATTGAATCGACAACTTCTCAGCTTTTATCAGGCTTCCGGACGTCCTATGCAGGAGCGGAGGCGTTTTGAACTGCACCTGCAACACCTGCTGCAGAAGTTTCGCGAGACCCCCGGAAACCCGGATGTCCTGACTGAATTAGCACAGTTTCAGGTACTTATGGGAGAGCATTCAGAGGCGCTGCAGAAGATCGCTGAACTTCGTGCGACGAAGGACAGCGAACAATTGAAGCAACTGGAGGCAGAGGTACGCATCGCTCGAGTCGGCCTGACCAGCCAGGCTGCATTTCTTCGCATGCAGATGATGATCGATGATGTGGAGGCAGCGATGCTTCTCGCTCCTGACTCACTTGAGCCACTGTCACTGGCTGTTGTGATGAAAATTGCCGATGGAGCGGAATTCAATCGGCAGGTGGTCCAGCAGGTTCTTGATCACTGGCTCAACCTGGATCGCAGTGATGACATCGCTTCCTCCGGCCAGGGGTTGGCATTACTTCTGGCGGAAAAATACGACGAAGCGGCGGCGACTCTCGGGAAAGCGGAATCACTCTCGCCAGTCATGTCCCTCGCTCTCATACATGCCCTGCAGCGAACCGGCAAAACGGATGACGCACTGACGGCCGCTCAGACCGCAGTCGCCCGGTTAGGCTCGCTTGCCACGCCCTCTCTCAAACGTCAGGCCGCTCTTTTCTGGGCCGCTGCAGGGGCTTCCGAAAGTGCGTTGACCGCCACCATTCAAGTGTCGACAGAGACAGCCCCTGATCCTGAATTGGAAGCATTCGTGGCATTGATGAAGTTTGATCAGGTGACTGGATATCCT
>JALQWE010000036.1 GCA_023258825.1 Planctomycetaceae bacterium
AAGACGGGCCGCCAATCAATCTGCGGGGAGATGTGAACATCCAGGCGCTGGAAGACCTGAAGCTGCTGATCCTGAAGGGGAACGCAGCGGATGTGAAACGCGTCGAGCAGATTATTGAGCAGCTGGAGAAGGTGAGTGTGGGTTCACTGCCCAGCATTCACGTGCTGAGTCTGGAGCACGTCGATTCGGAGGCGCTGGCGACGCTGATGACGGACGTGTACGAGCAGCTTGCCGAAGTGCGTCAGCGTGCCAGTGGAAACAACCAGAAGACAGCCGCGTTTCTGCCCGTGGTGCAGCCCAACGCGTTGCTGATCATTTCGTCGGAGGTGGAGCGGGAATCCATCCTTGAGCTGGCCGAGAAGCTGGATCAGCCGCTGGTTCCGGACCTTGAATTCGAAGTGTTCCCACTGAAGAGCGCGATCGCTTCGCAAGTAGTGACCTCTCTGACAACATTTTATACCGACCGTCCCGGACTGGGGACGGCACTGCGAACGTTTGCGGATGTTCGCACCAACTCGGTGATTGTCCAGGCTCGTTCGAACGAACTGGCAGAAGTTCGCAAGCTGATTGAGCGGATTGACCGTGATGAGCCCGCGTCGACGTCGCGCATGAAGGTGATCCGGCTGAAGAATGCCGTGGCCGAAGAGCTGAGTTCGACAATCAGTCAGGCCATTCAGGCCGTCATCAGTCCTCCTCAGCAGACCACGGGGCAGGGTGGCGTTGGTGGATTCGGCAACACTCAGGGTTCCCAGGAACTGCGGGACAACAAGTCGATTGCCCTTGAGTTTCTGGCGTCTGCGGGTGGGGTTCAGGAGCTGATCAAGTCCGGAATTCTGGCGGACGTGCGAGTCAGCTTTGACGCTCGCTCCAACAGCCTGATCGTGACGGCTCCGGAATCCAGTATGGGTCTGATGGAGGCCCTGGTGGCCGAACTGGATCGCAATCCGGATGCGGTGTCTGAGATCAAGGTCTTTACACTGAAGAATGCGGACGCACAGCAATCTGTGGATCTGCTGACCACGTTGTTCGAAAGCACGAATCAGCAGGACGCTCTGGGAATTCAGCTGGCCGGTACGGAAGGCTCCTCCAGCAGTCTGATTCCGCTGCGTTTTTCCGCGGACATTCGGACCAACACTGTGCTGGCGATTGGCAGTGCAGAGTCTCTGGGAGTTGTCGAAGCGGTGTTGCTGCGTCTGGATTCTGATGATACTCGACAGCGAACTACCTCGGTAATTCCCCTGCGGAATGCCCCGGCAGATCTGGTGTCACAGACGTTGCTGGATTTTCTGCAGCAGCAGCAGTCTCTGCAGGACAGCTCTGAGGATCTGATCAGCAACATTGAGCGGATCCGTCAGGAAGTACTGGTGTCTCCTGATGCCAACAGCAATTCGCTGATCGTCAGTGCCTCGCCTCAGTACTACAGCCAGATTGTGCAGATCATCGACCAGTTGGATGCTCAGCCGCCTGAAGTGGTGATTCAGGCACTGCTGGTGGAAGTGTCCCTGACCGCGACGGATGAATTTGGACTGGAGCTGGGCTTCCAGGATCCTCTGCTGATGCAGCGTAGTCTGACGGCGACGACCACCGGAACGACGACCACACTGAGTGGCAGTGGAACGCCCGGACTGAATTTCAACAACACGGCGGTGCCCCTGGGTAATACCTCGGCAGGAAACAACACGGGGAACGTGGCCACGCAGGGGATCAGTAACTTCTCGCTGGGCCGACAGAATACGGACCTCGGCTTTGGAGGCTTTGTTTTTTCAGCTCAATCTGACGCGGTCAGTGTTCTGCTGCGTGCACTGGCCTCGCGCAGAACGGTCCATGTTCTGAGTCGACCGCAGGTGCGAACGACTCATAATAATGAGGCCTACGTGACGGTTGGTCAGCAGGTTCCAATTGTGAATGGGGTCAACACAACGGCCCAGGGCCTGGCGAATCCCAACGTGACTCAGCAGCAGGTGGGGATTACTCTGAGAGTGACACCGCGAATCACGCCGGATGGGATCATTGCCATGAGCGTGTTCGCGGATAAGAGTTCCTTGTCGGGCCAGACGGTCCCGATTTTCGGCAACTCTGTCGGAAACAACTTCAGCTCGCCGATCATCAATCAGTCACAGGCGGTGACAACCGTGAATGTGCCCAATGGGCAGACGATTGTGATGGGCGGGATGATCACCAAGAACGATTCAACACTGGAACGTAAAGTGCCATGGCTGGGTGACCTGCCGGTTGTGGGGCGAGCGTTCCGTTACGATGGAACGACCACTTCGCGAACAGAGTTGCTGATCTTCCTGACGCCGCGCATTGTGCTCAGCGATCTGGATTCAGAATTGATGAAGCAGGTGGAAGCAGAACGACTGCACTTCGTGGAATCCGAGGCGGAAGAAGTTCACGGACCGCTGTACAGCGTGCCGGCGACGCAGTCTGCAGAAGAGTCGGAGCCTCAGGAAGGCGAAGTCCTGTCTCCGGAAATGCCAATCCGGGAACTGCTGGAACCGGATCGTGTTCCGCGAGTTCCACCGTCAAAGGCGCCAACTGGCGAGTGACTTGTGTCGGGGCCGGAGCGAGGGCCGTGAGCGCTGCGACGAGCAGCCTCACGGAGCCTGAATCAGCCTGACTGGAAGAATGGTGCAGAGCGAAGTCAGGAAAGGCGGCATCATACCGCTACGGGGAGTTCACCCCGCGAGGTGCGATGTGGAGGTTCACGAATGGTTACTCTCGTTAGGTCAAAATCTTTCGTACCAGTGCTGCTGCTGATGTGTCTGTCCGGCTGCTCGTCAACCAGCATGTTTCTTGAAAGTCCCGGGGAAGTCGTTCGGGATCCGGGGCGTCTGGTGGGCAAGCCGCGTGTCGAGAAGCACGTGATGCGTATTGTGACGATCTGGGAGCCATCCCATGGAAAAGGGATGGACGATCGGAATGCTCGTGGATTTGCCGGGCAGATTCTGTTCTTCGGGCCCGGTGGTGAGAGTGGCGTGCGGGTTCGTGGCAAAGTCTGGGTTTCAGTTTACGACAACTATGACAAGGATGCGGATACAGATCCTGTTCTGCTGCACCGCTTTGAATTTGATGCGGACGCCTGGGAAGCGCATCGTGGTGAGGGGACGCTGGGGCATTCGTACAGCGTTTTTATCCCGTACACCAACCGTCACAAGGACCAGGTCAATTGTGCGTTGAAGGTTGAGTTTCAGGGAGAGGACGGCAACAAGGTGTCTTCGCAGGAGACAGAGGTCCTGTTGCCGGGCCGGAATACTCGCGACATCGCAGCCAGCCGCACACGAGGCTTCGTGCGTGAGAGTGAGCTTGGCGGCCAATCAGACGACGCCACCGACGGGAAGACTGCAGGGGCATCCGGTGAAAACGGTCTGGGCACGTTGTCCATCCCGTTGAAGAAACGCCGAGAGGGCAGGGGCGATTGAAGTGGCTGCAGGGTGGTGCTGAGGCGACTTAAGGACGCTCTGATTCAGTTGGATTTTCTGCGATGCTGCTGGTCTTCCAGTCGCCCGGAAAGCACAGACAACGGATAGCTCATCGCCAGATAAATCAGGGCGGTTGTCGCCCCCAGTTCGATCACGGCGCTGGTGTTCTGAGCTTCGATGTAATAGGCCTTGGAGAGCTCTGCAATTCCGATCACGCTGCAGACTGCCGTGTCTTTGAACATGGCAATGAAGTCGTTGGTGACGGGAGGAATCACATGGCGTGTGGCCTGTGGGATCAGGATGCGGCGAATTGCCAGTGCGGGTGTCATTCCCAGAGACAGTGCAGCTTCCATCTGACCTCGGGGAAGGTTCTGGAGGCCAGCCCGATAGATTTCAGCCTCACAGGCAGAATAGTTGAGTGCCAGCGCAAGCACGGCGGATGGAAAACTGCTGAGGCTCCATTGCGTCTCCCCGGGTAGCCACTCGAGAAATTCCGGCAGCACGAAATAGATCAGAATCAGTTGCAGCGCAAGGGGTGTGCCGCGAATGATTTCGACGAACAGGCGTGACAGCAGGGCCAGAGGAGCCGAGCCATACAGCCGCAGCAGTGCCAGGAGCAGCCCGGCTGCGATGGCGATGGGCATGGCGCAGAGCGACAGGAGGATGGTCCATGTCGATGCGACCAGCAGTGCTTTGCGACTGGGCCAGAGTGAGGTTCCGATTTCCGGCCGCACAGGGGCTTCTGCGGAACTGGCCGATGTGGGTGCGATAAACTTGTCGGCTTCATCCAGTTCGATGGAACGCAGCGACTGTGTTTCATTCCACAATCCGTACTTTTCACAGAGTTTGCGGAGGGTTCCGTTGCGCATCATCAGCAGGATGGCTTCGTTGATGGCCTGCCGCAGCTGCAGATCTTCTGAGCGTGTGATTGCGACGTAGAATCCAGGGGCCATTGGACGACCGATCTGGTGCAGTTTCGTAAATCGATCGGCATACGTGATCCAGATGGGCCAATCCTGAATGTTGGCACGAACGCCGTCCTGCCCCTGTTCAACGGCGCGCAGTGCATCTGTCACTCCATCGTAACCTCGCAACGTGACTGTGTCGGAAAAGGTCTGTCCGTAGTCGTCGGCTGCAGAACCGGTCAGTACTGAGACGACATTTTTGCGATCACGGAACTCAGGTCGTTTCAGATCCTCCCAGTCCTGCAGTTCGGTGTCGTTGCGGCGCGCGATCAGTACGAGTTCGTAGATGTAATAGGGAATGGACGTACCGAATTCAGTGGCCAGCAGAGGTGTCCATTCGTAGCCATTCACCACCACATCAATATCACCGCGGTTCAGCAGGCTGGGCAGCTTATCCCACTGTCCCTGACAGAACTCGGCTTTGACACCTAGTTGATCTGCAATCCGCTGTGCCAACTCGACTTCAAACCCAATCAGCTCCTCAGGGCGTTCAGGGTTTGGGAAGATGAAAGGGGCTCCCCCTTCCTGGTCACCGCCCCAGCGCAGCGTGCCCCGCTGACGCACGACTTCCAGATCATCGGCACTGGCGTTGTTTGTGGGCAGGAGCAGGGTGAGCCACAGGGTGGCCAGCACCGGAAGTGTGCGCGTGCAGAGGCATGCACTTCGGAGAAGGGTCTGAAATGGCTGGGTGGGCGAGTCAGGCATCGGGGCACACTCCAGGAACCCAGGCGACCGCGCATTCTGGTTGGTCGAGCTGCAGGGAGGAGAACGGCTGCAACAGGAGCCGGGCAGTCCGCTGTCAGGTTGTTCGAAGTCCCGGATCGTCGCCAACGGGGAACGCATCGTCAACAGAAAGGCAGCGGGGCGAGCGTGACCGGGAGTGACTCACGGTCACCTTGTGCCCAGTGGGCGACGTCTGTCATTGGCTGTTTATGCCATCAAACAGGACGATGCCGATGGGGATGTGTTGAAATTGACGACAGCGGAGTTTGGGTCGAGACGATCAGGAACGCCCTGTCGCCGGGTTCTGCTCGTCAAAATTGAGCGTTTTCTGGCGGTCGTCGCGGTTGGTCAGTTCCTTGAACAGGAAGCTGGGCTGGATGTCCGAATTCTTTTGGTACTTTCCGGTTTTGTATTCGGTCACTTCGCCTTCCACCGTGTGATAGAAGATCTGGCAGACCTGGACTCCGGGATAGACGCGGATGGGCTGGATGGCAATCATTTCCAGCGTCCAGTAGCCGCAGAAACCGACGTCACCGAAACCTGCTGTGACGTGGACGAACATTCCGAGGCGTCCGATCGAGGAGCGTCCCTCCAGCATGGGGACGAGATTTCGGGTTTCGGTATATTCGATGGTGCGGCCGAGATACATCTGATTGGGCTGAAGGACGAGGCCTTCGGGGGGAATCAGGATCCTGCGAAATCGATTGGGCCGACGCATGTCGAGCACGATTTCCTCATAGACCAGCAGTTCATCGTGCAGCCGCAGGTTGTAGCTGTTCGGATTGAGTTGTTCATCGTTGAAGGGTTCGATCCGGATATCCCCGCCCAGTCGCGCTTTGATTTCACTGCCGCTGAGAATCATGACGCACCCTTTTCTTAGACCCTGCCCGACGTGATCATTTGTCTTCGGAACAAACTGCACAACCATCAGCCAGAACGGCCGTTTGCCTTTGGAAGAAAGCCGCCAATCTCTGCGGGTTCCGGCAAATTCTGACGCTCCGGCACAATTCATCGAACTGTTCGGCACAGCCGCACGTCCGTGGATTCCCGGTCGCGCCAACGTACGGTGTCGACTGTCTGGTGCTGGAGGCTTTTCTCGAACAGCAGGAGGAAGTTGCGCAGTAATCCTGGAGGATGTCAGGATGGAAGGTTAGGAAGGATTGGCAGTGTGTGCAACTGGAGGGGGCAGGGTGGCCTGTTGGGTGTGCATGGATTTGCGGACACCGGCTTGCACAAGAGGAAGATTGGCCGGGAGCCCTGTTGACTAAAGCGGTAATTTCTGCCGAAGTGAGCGTATGAAGTGTCGTTGGGAGAAGGTTTTTCGAATTCCTGGTAGTGAGTCCGGCAGTTGGAAAAACACTGAGTTTTTCGATCTTTCGGCAGAATCTGCGGAAGAACAGCCATATTGACACTCCTTGCTACTCTGGAGGATACTGACGCACTGCATGGATGCAACTTTTGCTGTCAGGGATTGTTTCATGTCCGCTGCTCTCGCTGCCATAGCCCCCCCGAAGTCCAGTGCCGAAATCTGCCCGGCCTGCGGGGCTCCTTCCGCCACCGCTTCCCGCGTCTGGCGATTTGTGAACGCTCGTGGTGAAACCAACTGGCTGCAGTGTCACAGCTGTGATTCCTACTTCATGGATCGCGACTACCAGCTGGCGACAGAGGTCGAGCATACGCGGACCATGACCTGGGGAGATACGGAGCAGGGCGCGCAGCTGAATCAGTTCAAGCAGCGGATGTACCGTTCGATTCTGAAGCAGATCCGGCGCTATCAGCCATCAGAAGGCCGGCGGCTGCTGGATGTGGGCTGCGCCTACGGCGGATTCATGACGGCGGCTCGTGCGGAAGGCTTTGAAGTTCTGGGGTATGACATCGTACCGGAAGCAGTGGAGCATGTTCGCAAATCAGGCTTCCCGGCACAGGTCTGCAGCCGGATTCAGGATTTCTCACTGAGTGCAGAACCGCTGGATGTGATCACTGTTCTGGATGCCAACATTTACTGGCCGGACCAGCCGGCGGAGTTGAGAGAGATTTTCAACCGCCTGCGTCCTGGTGGTTTGCTGGTGATGCGTATTGTGGACAAGTCCTGGATGGCTCGGATCGGCGCCCTGTTGCGACAGGTGTCACCAGCACAGGGAGAGCGGATTCTGCGGCGGGCGGTGAACGATCACCGATTTTCGATGCCGGCCACCAGCTTTCTCAGCGTGCTGCAGAAAGTTGGATTTCGCGTGATCAGCGCGTCACCGCGTGGGGCAGTTCACAGTGATCACACGAGTGTTCCGGTGAAACTCAGCTTTGGCCTGGGAATAGCACTCTGGCATACGCTGGGAATTTTTCTGGCCCCCGGCGCTGTGGTGATTGCGGAACGCCCTGAGTAGTTGGCGGTGGCGGAGAGTTGGATTGCAGTGAGTCGTTTGGGCTGATGAGGGACGATGCATCCTGATCGCAACCGTGGTGTGCGCACCCTGCCGGCAGGCGATGAGGCGTTCGAGGGGTCTTCGGATCCGGAATCGACGCTGGGATTGCAGGCGATGCTGAGGCTTTGAGCGTGCTGATTCGAAGCGGAAAATGCGTTCCCGCGATTGTTTCGGGAGTCTGCTTTTTTCGAGACAGGGCGAAGTGCCGCCTGAGCCGGGCTGCCGTGATGCGGGCCCCTGTGCGAGCTCCCGGGAGAGCCGTTTCCGTGTGAGATTGACGGGCGTGACGCAGCGGGTGCGTAGGATTGCGCCTCGGTGGGCGTGGCGAACTGGTTCCGGGGAAGCGTGAAATGGAACCGCCGGAAATCTCCTGAAACCGGGGCCCGCAGACTTGTCCCGGAAAAATAACGTGCGTAAGCTTGTGGACGAGTTTGTGGGAAACAAACCCAAAATGATCTTTGAAATACTGTTGAAAGTGGGATTTCAGCCCGGTACTCTGAATTCAGCGGATTGCGGCGGTGCAGAAATGCGGAACGCAGATCCGTGTGAACGACTGTCTTTTGGGGACTGGGGCCTGCCATGTTTATTACGGGGGAATTTCGACGAACGATCGACGATCGCTTTCGTCTGATGTTGCCTCCGGAGTTGGCTGCCTCTGTCTCGGACGAAGACGGCGACGTGATTGTGGCCAAAGAGCGCGCGGGTTGTTTAAGTCTTTGGCGACCAGCGGACTGGCAAAAGCGTCTGGACAGCGGGATTACGCTGTTGAAGGCGAAGATCGAATCGGGCCGGATGGAGCAGCGGTGGAGTGATGTGCAGCGGCTGGGCCGGCTGTTATCGACTCGCCATCAGTCTTTGAAGCTGGCCAATCGTTCTCGGCTGTTGATACCTGAAGGGTTTCGTCCGTTTCTGGGTGTGGATGCCGGCAAGGACGTGATTGTTGTGGGGGCCGTGATTTGTGTGGAAATCTGGCATCCGGACGCGTGGAATCAGGTGTTAAAAGACGAAATGCCGGACTTCGGGGAGCTCTTTAAAGAGTTGACGCAGTAGTTGTTCTGAGCGAGTGGGGTTTCTGCCCGAATGGGTTCGGCGTGTCCGGCACAGGGGACCGGGTGGCTCAGAAATTGGCCTGATGTGTCGGGTGAGTTGTCCGGATGAGCATCAATTGTGGTGTCTGAGCAGGCGCTGGTCGGCTGACGTTATCCCGCTTTCAACCTGGACGCAGAACGGATCGAAGCAGAAAAGAGCGAAGCTCGCTCAACGTTCCCTCGGATTGACAGTCGCAAGCTCACTCAACACGGACTGGTGACTGGCCAAAAATGCGCATTCACGGATGGCGTTTTGGCAGGGATGCCGCTCTTTTCTCTTCGATCCGATTTTTTTTGCGCTGTGCGGGAACGATCCCTGCGGGTGGGAAAGGCGCTGTGATCGGCTGGACTGGTCGGATTTGTTCTGGCTGAGTTTGCGAAATCCCCGGGATGTTCTGGTCAGGAAAGCCTTGTTCGGTTACGCTTGTCGGTCCGCTGCGCGATGGATGGACGGATCTGGTGGGACAGGAAGTCCCGGGGCTGGGTTTGTTCATGAAGCCGCGTCGCCGGAAGACTCAATAGTTCGCTTGTGCGAACGGAGCACAGTCGCAGGGATGCGACCCCCCACAGAAACCTGAAAGACGGCAAAGGTCGCTGACAGTACCAGGCGATTTCGTATTGCGGAAGCCGTAAGCTTTTCCGCCGGGTCGAAATGGCTGGGTGATGTCACCGAGTGCCGGATTTCCACTGAACCAGACCACCTGATCGAAATATGACACTTGCGGAGTTATTGCAGACGCGTTTCCGGGCAGACCTGCGTCATCGCGGTGCAGCCTACATCGAAGCTGAGCGGATCTCATTGATTCGTGTGACTCCGGAAAACGTTTTTGGCGTTGTTCAGGACGGGGCTGAGTACCAGACGCAGTTGCGTTATCAGCCCGACGATATCGGTCTTTTCTGCACCTGCGAGCAGTATGCCAAAAGCAAGGTCTGCAAGCATTTGTGGGCCACTGTTCTGGCAGCCGATCAAAAGGGCTTTGTCAGTCCGGGATTGCGTCCCGGGAAGATTACTCCTTTTGTCGCTCCTTCGGCCTACCAGCCGGTCTCTGTGGACGATCTGGACCCGACGGGGGTTGATCCGGAAGGGGATTCGCGGACGCCTCGCAGCCGTGTCAAAGTGCGGACTCAGCCTGTACAGCGGACATTGCGTCCGTGGGAAGCGCGGCTGGCGGCATTGTCCGAAGACATGGACACAGCGGGCGATGGCCGCGGAAAATCAGATCCTGAAGAGCGTCAGATTTTCTACGAAGTGGACCTGGAAGCCAGCAGAGAATCCGGCAAGCTGGTCATTCAGGCTTCGCAGCGACAGCGTCGCGCTGGTGGGCAGTGGGGCAAGATCAAGCCGCTCAAGGTTCGTCCCGGCGAATTGGATCATATTGAACACGAAGACGACCGGACCTTTTTGTCGTACCTGGCGGGTGCCATCCCCGAGCGTAACAACTGGTCCACTCAGCAGGCCGAACTGCGCACCTCAGCCCATCGTTTTCAGGTGCCCTTTGAATTGGGGCAGCTGGTGCTTCCGGACATGTGTCGCAGCCGACGTCTGCGCATTCTGGGCAGCGACGAAGCGGGCGAGCAGTTGCTGGAGTGGGATGATTCCAGTGCCTGGGAGCTGACGATTCGGGTCCGTCGGGACACAGAGGCGCAGGGCTGGAAAGTCAGCGGGCTGCTGGTTCGCAACGAAGAGATGATGGAGCTCAGTGACGTACCGCTGGTAATCCCCGGTGGTTTTGTGGTCACCAGTGACAGCATTTCCCTGCTGCGCGATTTCGGCGCGCCTGAGTGGATGAAGATGCTGTCGGTGGGTGGCGCGCTGCAGATCCCTGAATCCGATCAGCATGACTTTGTGGATCGACTGCTGGACATACCATCTCTGCCACGGCTGGACCTTCCTAAAGAGCTGCAGCTGGAAGAAGTCCGGACTCAGCCCGAGCTGATGCTGCGAATTTCTGCTCCGCCGATGAACCGGTGGCGCAACGATTCGCTCAACGCCGAAGTCATTTTCGAATACCTTGGGACGCCTGTCTCCGGCAGTAGTGCACGTTGGGCTGTCGTGCAGCGAGAGAGCAGTCGCTGCATCATTCGCGACCGCGGCTTTGAGGGCAGTGCGTGGGAAAAGCTGCGGCAGGTTGGATTCCGTCGTCGGCTGGGTGACCTGAAACAAACGGTCAACGTGGAGATTGCCCGGCGGGATCTGGGTCGAGCGGTACGTGAACTGGTGGAATCGGGCTGGAACGTATTCGCCGATGGCAGCAAGGTGCGTCAGGCGGGTGGCTTACGGTTCAGGGTCAGTTCGGATGTGGACTGGTTCCAGGTTCATACGGATGTCGATTTTGAAGGACGTTCAGTGTCCTTCCCGGAACTGCTGCGTGCACTGGAGCGAGGCGATTCCACGGTACGACTGGATGACGGTTCCCTGGGAATTCTGCCGGAAGAGTGGCTGGAACAGATCGGTATGATTTCCGGTCTGGGAACAGCGACGGAAGACGGACTGCGGTTCTCGACGTCTCAGGCTGCCCTCCTGGATGCCCTGCTGGCGACACAGGAAAACGTGGAACTGGATCAGGGATTCGAAGCGATGCGGGAGCGATTCCGCAACTTCAGTGGGCTTGAGGAAGTCCCGGTGCCGGCCTCGTTTGTGGGAGAACTTCGCGGTTATCAGCGTGAAGGTCTGGCCTGGATGAAGTTTCTCAGCGACTTCAACTTTGGAGGCTGTCTTGCGGATGACATGGGTCTCGGAAAGACCGTACAGTTTCTGGCTATGTTGCTGCGTCGTATGGACGACGTCAAGACCCCGCCACCGTCACTGGTGGTCGTACCTCGCTCACTGATGTTCAACTGGTCCAGCGAGTGCGCCCGGTTTGCTCCTAATATTCGTGTCATGGAATACACGGGCATGGAACGAGCCAATCTGCGGACGGAATTCGGACGACACCATTTGATTCTGACAACGTATGGAACGATTCGTCGGGACATTGCGGTGCTGAAGGACATCGATTTTGACTACGTTGTTCTGGACGAAGCACAGACCATCAAGAATCCTTCGTCTCAGATTGCCCGCGCAACTCGACTGCTCAAATCCAACTTCCGACTGGCGCTCAGCGGTACTCCAATCGAGAACAACGCCGGCGACCTGTGGTCGATCTTTGAGTTTCTGAATCCGGGGATGCTGGGGCGAAGCACGGCGTTCCGGACGCACATTGCTGATCCGGAAAGTCGGGAATCCCGGGAGCTGGTCGCCAAAGGGCTCAGGCCGTTCATTCTGCGACGTACCAAGAAACAGGTCGCCGCTGAGTTGCCGGATCGACTGGAAGAAACCATTGTCTGCGATATGGAGCCGGAACAGCGGCGTCTTTACGACGAGCTGCGTCTGCACTACCGCGACTCACTGCTGGGGCTGGTGCAGGAGCAGGGGATTGCCAGAACCCGTATGCACGTGCTGGAGGCGTTGCTGAGATTGCGACAGGCCGCCTGCCATCCGGCACTGCTGAAGCGGGGCGACGAAAGCGAAACCTATGCCAAGCTGGATGTGTTGATTCCTCACCTGCAGGAACTGATTTCCGAAGGGCACAAGGCGCTGGTGTTTTCACAGTTCACCAGCATGCTGAGTATCGTTCGGGAGCACCTTGACAAGCAGGGTGTCACCTACGAGTACCTCGACGGAAAGACTCGTGACCGTAAAGCGCGTGTCGAGCGTTTTCAGGAAGATGAAAACTGTCAGGTCTTCCTGATCAGCCTCAAAGCCGGGGGGTTAGGTCTTAACCTCACCGCGGCCGATTACGTCTTTCTGCTCGATCCGTGGTGGAATCCGGCTGTGGAAGCGCAGGCCATCGACCGGGCTCACCGTGTGGGTCAGACGCGGACCGTCTTCGCGTACCGGCTGATCTGTCGCGACACGGTGGAAGAGAAGATTGCTGAGTTGCAGAAGCAGAAGCGGGAATTGGCCGACGCCATTCTGGCTGGCGACGAAACCAGCAATGTGCTCAAGGATCTGTCGGTCGAGGATCTGGAACTGCTGTTCTCCTGAGATTCGGGATCAGAAACAACGGCACAGGGCCGTTGTTTCTGATGACAATTACTTCCGGTCATACCCCGCTGCCGCTAACCTCGGTGCCGCGTTGCCCGGCATGGCCATTGATAGCCATCCTGGCGTCTCTGCCGTGTGTGGTTTACGATGACCGGACATGACCATCGGGTGATGCAGCTGGCGGCGGTTCTGCGCAAACACAGGAATGCGCTAAATTGCTCGGCAGATCGGCCATGGGTGAGTGGACAATTCCCGGATCAGCGGACAGGATGCTCGAATGATACTGTCGCGACGTGCCCTGGTGCGTATGCTCGCCAGCGTTCCTGCTGCAGGAATGCTCAATGCCTGTGCGGCGGCTGATGAATCGAAGGAAACGCGACCTCCTGAAACTCAGGAAAGCCCTGCTGGAATGGCTGATCTCTCAGGTGATTCTTCCCCCGACCCACAACCTGGACTGCCAACATTGGGGGGGCGTCAGTTCTGGGGGGACGTGCATTATCGGCAGGGATTCCGCATTCAGCAGAATGTCTTCAGCCGCCATTTTCGACTGCTGGATGCTTCCGACCGCCGCTATGCCTCGGGCACGCGGGAAGTCTGCCTGCAGACACTGAACCAGGTGATTGCGGCAAAAAACCTGCCACCGGACGGCGGCCATGTGGTGGTCTGTCTGCACGGGATCGGCCGGTCCTCAAAGTCAATGACGCCGGTCATGCGTGAGCTTCGGCAGGGGCCGTTCAACACCGTGCCGTTTGACTATCCCGGCATTCGCGCCACCCTCGCCGACTGTGCCGGCTACCTCACACAGATGCTGGAATCACTTCCGGCAGCCGAAAAGATCAGCTTTGTTGTGCACAGCATGGGAGGCCTCGTTGTGCGGAGGATGCTGCAGGATCGCCCGGATCCTCGCTACCACCGCCTTGTGATGCTGGGGACACCCAATCTGGGGGCCGAGCTGGCGGGGATGCTGAAGAACCTGTTTCTGTTTCGCGCGGTCTATGGCCCGGCAGGGCAGGATCTGGTGCCTGGCGAGGGGAGTGTGATTGCCGGCTTGCCGACGCCGGCGTTTCAGTTTGGGATCATTGCCGGGGGGAAGGGCGACGACAATGGCTTCAATCGGTTCATACCAGGTGATGATGATGGAACGGTCACTGTTGCCAGCACTCGTCTGCCTGGGGCCACTGATTTTCTGCGCATTCCACGGCTGCACAGTTTTCTGATGGCCGATCCGACGGCCTTGCAGGCGATCCGGTGTTTTCTGGAATCCGGACGATTCTTTCCCGATCGGGACCCGCAACCTGTGGTGTGAGGCGGGCTCGGCAATCGCCCTGGGCCGTTGGTCGTGTTTCGATTTGTGCCTGTTGGCCAGGCTTCGTGGCTGGATTTTCTCCGGGTTGTTCCTGTAGAGTCGGTGCGAGGGTCCGGCAGAGCCCGCGGGGCGGATCTGCAGGTTCCGCGAAGGCGGTCGAAAAATGGCGATGGTTCTGTCGTCGATGGGGCCAGGCTTGCGGTTAGGTCGAGATCTGCCTTTAAGAGTTATTTTGTCTGCGTTTTGGGGTAAATTAACGCCGCGGTGCACATTTTCTGTCGTCTGCTGATGCTCAACCCCTCCAGCGGTCGACGAAGGTGCGTTGGTTGCAAGTCTGCCTCGTCTGTTTGTGTTTTCCCTGTCCTGTTCAGTCTGCGTGATTCCATGAAACGAATAGCTCAGCCACTTGCGGTCCTCCTGATCGGTTTCTTCACCGGATGCGCCCAGGACGCAGCGCCTGCGGTTGTGCCTCCTCCGCCGGAGGTCACGGTTGCTCTGCCGATTCGGAAGGACGTGACGGAGTTTGTGGAATTCACCGGGCGAGTAGAGACTCCGAAGAGCGTCGAGATTCGTCCGCGGGTGTCGGGGTACCTGACGGAGATTCACTTCGCGGATGGGCAGGAAGTCGCCGAGGGGGCTCTGCTGTTTCAGATTGACAAGCGGCCTTACCAGAATGCACTGGACAATGCCCTGGCACAAAAGACGGCCGCAGAAACTCGTTTGAAAACAACGACGGACAAGTTTGATCGTACAGAGACGCTGTTCAAAAAGCAGGCAGCGACTCAGGCTGATCTGGACATTGATCAGGGAGCCAAACTGGAAGCAAAAGCCGCTCTGGACGCCGCGGACGTGGCAATCAAACAGGCCGAACTGGATCTTTCATTCACTACCATCAACGCACCGATTGCCGGTCGCATCAGTAAGTCCAGCATGACCGAAGGGAACCTTGTGACGGCTGCCGGACCGAATCCGCCGCTGACCACGATTGTGTCGATGGACCCGATGTACATCTATTTCGATGTGGATGAAGCGACGATTCTGCGGTTTCGTCAGTTATGGAGAAGCCGGGAAGAAAATGTGCAGTTCACCCGAGTTCGCGAATTGAATTATCCCGTCTTCGCCGGACTCGCCAGTGATACTGGCTTTCCGCATCAGGGGGTGCTGGATTTTGTCGATAATCGCGTCAGCAGTTCGACCGGAACACTGCAGGTGCGAGCGGAGTTCGAAAACAGCAAACGCCATTTCACTCCGGGATTCTTCGTCCGTGTGCGTGTTCCGTTCGGTGAAGCTCGGTCGACACTGCTGGTTCCGGATCGCGCGATCATGGCAGACCAGAGTCTGAAGTACGTGCTGGTGGTCAACAGTGAGAACACCGTGGAACGACGCGATGTTGTCACAGGCTCACTCACGGAAGGTCTGCGAGTGGTTCAGAGCGGTTTGGGGGCCGATGAGCGACTGATCATCAACGGTGTCCAGCGTGCCCGTCCCGGGATGAAAGTTGATCCTCACGAAGAAACGCAGTCAGGGAATGTGACGACTCCGGCGACGTCGCCAGCGCCCAGTACGTCATCCGAAACTCCCGAGGCAAAACCATAGGCGAATCCTGAAGAGTAGCACCAGAACTTGTGGAGGCCGCAGAACCTTCACTGATGCGGGCTCGAAATGCTCCCGACAAGGTCCTGAGCGGCTCCGCTGACAGTCTGCCAGTCTTCAGCCGTT
>JALQWE010000371.1 GCA_023258825.1 Planctomycetaceae bacterium
GTAACCTTCCGTTTCAAAATAATCCCCTACTGTAGGTATTTCGCTTAACTGATACAGGATAAATCCCGCCAGGGTAGAATAGTCTGCATCCTCAAAGTCAAAGGCTTTCAGGTTCACTGTCTCCCGCAATTCATCAATCGGAATCGCTATTGCGCCCACACACCGTGTCAATGGTGCGCGTGCAACCTCTGCTGCCGTTCGCACATCCACAACCTGCCAGCCTGTCAGGTCGGCGTCGGCCTCCAGCATCTCACTCAGTCCGTCCAGTTCATTGACGGCAGTGAAGGCCGCCTGATGCACCGGATCTTTAGCCGCTCCGAACGGTGGGGCATAGGCCAGGTCCAGCCCGGCGAGATCTCGAACCGTGGCCCCGAAGGTCATGGCCGTCGCCACAATGTCGATGCGCTTGTCTACCCCATCTGCGCCAACAGCCTGCGCTCCAAGTACACGACCGGTGCTCGGACAGTACACCAGTTTCAAAGTCAACGCCTGCGCTCCGGGATAGTATCCGGCGTGCTGTCCGGCAATCACCGTGACGCTGCGACAGGCCAGCCCGGCGCGTTTTGCGGCTTTGACCGTGAGCCCCGTCATTGCGGCTGTCTGCCCAAATACACGCACAATCGCGGTGCCCATCACTGGCGACATCCCGGCACTGTTTCCCAGTACCGCATGCTCCCCAGCCAGCCGTCCTGCCCGATTGGCTGGTCCGGCCATCGCAACTCGCTGCGATTCCCCGGTGGGGCCATACTGATATTCCACCGCGTCACCCGCCGCATAAATGTGGGGGTCCGAGGTCTGCTGCGCGGTATTGGTCACAATTCCACCGGTGCGTCCCAGCAGCAATCCGGCCTCTTCGGCCAGCTTCGTGTTCGGACGCACGCCCATGCCCAGCACAATCAACTGCCCGTCCAGAGTCCGGCCACTCTCAAGCTCCACACCGACCGCACGACCATCCTGCGTCAGAATCGCCTTCAAGCCGCTGCCATAATGCACATCCACCCCGGCTGTCTTCAGTTCCTGCTCAAGTGGCAGAACCATTTCATAGTCCATCGGTGGCAGCACCTGCGTCTGCAGTTCCACCAGCGAAACTCGAAAGCCCCGCCGGACCAGCTGCTCCACCATCTCCAGCCCGATGAACCCAGCGCCCACAACCACCGCTCGGCGTTCCGTTGGCCCCTCGGCGGCCACTGCCACACAAATCCGGTCCATGTCGGCGATATTTCGCAGAGTGAACACACCGGCCGCGTCGACGCCGGCAATCCGCGGCACAATCGGTGAGGCGCCGGGCGACAGTATCAGCCGATCCCAGGGCAAATCCGATTCGCTACCGTCCACATGTGATCGCACCCGCACTGTGCGCGCCACTCGGTCAATTCGGATCGCTTCCGTGCGTTCCCGCACATCCAGGCGAAATCGAGTCCGCAGCAGGTTTGCCGTGGCCACCAGCAGTTTGCCTCGGTCAGCAATCTCTCCGCCAATGTGATAGGGCATCCCGCAATTTGCAAAGGAGACGTACTCATCCTTCTCCAGCAGCGTGATTTCCGCATGCTCATCGCAGCGTCGAGCCCGCGTTGCCGCAGAAGCTCCGCCCGCCACACCACCGATGATCACAATTCGCAATGGTTTCTCAGACATTCCGGTCTTTTCCTGAAAGAAGATGGCGCAAAGCCCTCCGCACCCGTTTCAATTCCCACAGTCTTTCAATCCCTGACAGTTCGATCAAAAGCAGTTCCCATGCCGAAAATCAGTGCTTCAGGAATCGAGCATACAGGCCCGCATAAATCCCCTCGCGCCGCAGCAACTGCAGATGCGTGCCGCTTTCCACGATCTGCCCGTGATCCAGAACCAGCACCTGATCGGCCGTTCGAATCGTGCTCAGACGGTGAGCGACCACGAATGCGGTTCGTCCCGTGAGCAGCACCTCCAGCGCCGTCTGCAGTCTGTGCTCCGTCGCACTGTCAATACTGCTCGTCGCTTCATCCAGCACCAGAATCGCCGGATCCGCCAGCATCGCCCTCGCAAAACAAATCACCTGTCGCTGGCCGGAACTCAAAGACGCCCCGCCTTCTCCCACCTTCGTCTGCAGACCCTCGGGTAGCCCCAGCAGCAGATCTTCACAGTCCAGCTTTCTCAGCACCGAACGAATTTCATCATCCCCAGCCTCTGGTTTCGCAAAGCGTATGTTGTCCGCAACCGTTCCGCTGAACAGAAAATTCTGCTGCAGCACAATTCCCATGCGTCGGTGAAGTGAATGCTCTTCAATCTCCCGAATGTCGTGCCCGTCAATCAGAACCCGTCCCGAACTAGCAAGATAAAACTTCGCAACAAGATTGATGATCGATGACTTTCCGCTGCCCGTGTGTCCCACAAGCGCGATCATCTGCCCCGGCTGCGCAACGAACGAAACATTCCGCAGCACAGGCTTGTCCGGATCATACCCAAACGTCACCTGCTGAAATTCCACGTGCCCCCGCACATGCTCCAGACGAATCGGGTCCGGGACGTCTTCCCATTCCGGAGGCGTATCCAGCAGTCGATACAGCCGTTCAGCACCGGCCATCGCCGTCATTGCCTGGTTGTACTGATTGCCCAGCACCGAAATCGGGGCGAAGAACAAATTCGCCATGAAGAAGAATCCCACAACGTCCCCGACATCCGTGGAAAAACCGGGAGTCAGCACGCGATACCCCCCGATCAACAGCAGGATCGCCATGAAAATCTGACTGTTCATTTCCAGCAGTGGCAGGAAGGTCCCCTGAATCTTCAACACCCCTGTGTTATAAACTGAATGGTCGGCTGCCAGTCCGGCGAAGATTTCCGAGTTCTCCTGCTGACGCACAAATGCCTGCGTCACACGAATGCCCACCACCGATTCCACCAGCGTGGCCGTCACTCGACTGAAGGACTCCCGCATGTTTCTCAACGCCAGACTCATTCGCCGATGAAAATGGCGATTGATGCCCCAGATCACCGGCACCAGTCCCAGCACAATCAGAAACAGCGACCAGTCGTACCAGATCATCGCGGCCGCCGCGATTCCCATCTGAATGAACTGCACCAGCGTCACATAAAACACTTCCTGAACGCCAATCCGAATGTCCTCCATGTCCGACGTCATCCGGCTGATCACTCGACCAATGCGGTTGGTGTGAAACCAGCGCATCGGCATTCGCTGCATGTGCCGAAACAGTCGGGCTCGCAGATCACAGACAACCGCTTCCCCTAATTCCAGAGCCAGCCGCTGGCGATAATGCATCACGACCTGCGTGAAGATGGCCAGCGCCGCAAAACCAAGCGCTCCCTGCAGCACACCCGCGGGATCATGTCGTGCAATCGGTCCGCGAATCACGGCCGCCAGCACCCACGTCAACGCCGGCAACTGAACCGCTCGCAGCATCACACAGATCAACAGCCAGAAACGCCGACTCCGATAGGCGCGAGTCGTCTCAAACAGCCGGGCGATCAGACGAAAATCCAGCGGTCGCTGACGTACGTCGTCCCGCTCAATATGCCGCGTCAGAGTCCTCTTCAGAATTGCAGCTTCAGACATCCCGCTCCACTCGCTCCTTTACCCAGCCAACCGTCCGCGATGGCCCGACTGAATCCGAGACTCACGACGACCGCCCGCCCGTTCTTTCAACCACCTCGCCCGAAACTCACCACTGCGGCCAGCTCGACCTTTGCCCCGCTGCCGCGCTGCATTCACGCCGAACTGTGCGCCAGCTCCTCACGCTCACTCACCAGCACACTCCGTGACAACGGCTCCGGAGGCTGCCCCTGCAGTACAGCCAGCTGCCGATAATACTCACAGTCCTCCAGCAACTCTGCGTGGGTCCCCACAGCCGCGACGCCTCCATCCATTAACACGACAATCCGATCCGTCTGACGCAGAGTACTCAGGCGATTCGAAACCACCACCGTGGTTCGCCCCCGCATCGCACTCTCCATCGCCAGCCTGATTTCATGCTCGGTTTCCGGATCCACTGCCGAGGTGACATCGTCCAGCAGCAGCACCGACGGTTCCGTAATCAGAGCCCGAGCCAGACACAATCGCTGCCGCTGGCCGCCCGAAAGATTGCTGCCATGCTCGCCCACCGTCGCGTCATAACCCTCCGGCATCTCGCGAATAAATCCATCCGCTGCCGCGATCTGAGCCGCACGCTCCACCTGCGCCAGAGTCGCCCCCGGGACCCCGAACGCAATGTTCGCAGCCACAGAATTGCTGAACAGAAAACTATCCTGAAAAACAATCCCGGATGCCCGCCGCACGTCGTCCGGATCCAGCGTCCGGATGTCCTGACCGTCAAAGAGAATCTCGCCGGCATCCACGTCATAAAAACGTTTCAACAGACTCAGCAGAGTGCTCTTGCCTGAACCCGTGGGGCCCGTGATTCCCACGCACTCTCCCGCCTCAATCGTCAGCGTCACGTCCCGCAGGACCTGCCGCGCTGCCGAATACCCGAAACTGACGCTGTTCAGCTGGATCCCCGACCGGACCCCCGAAAAACGAACCGCGTCGGGCAGCTTCACGATGCGCTCAGGCTCATCCAGCACCTCAAACACCCGTTCCGCACTCG
>JALQWE010000372.1 GCA_023258825.1 Planctomycetaceae bacterium
AGTCTGGTCAGCAGCTCAGGGAGGTCATTTACGGCGGGGTTCAGGTCCCGCACGACGGTCATCATCCGCCCATGCTTGCGTTTTTCCACACCCACACGAACGCTTTGATGACCAGTGACTCGCTGCCGGGGTTCCGGCGGCGGGCACTGGCACTCGGTTTCTGGTTTCTCGCAGCGTTCGCAATGGGGTGGGCGGTCAAAAATGGTTCCGGCAAGAAGTCCCATGGCGTAGTCACCGGGCTTTTCTGGGGGGATGCAGCGATTCTGTATGGAGTAACAACTGTGGCCGTTATTTCGTGAGTTCCTGAACGGCCTGAGGCAGGTCACGGTCGGCGATGCCAAGGACACCGCGGCCTTCGTTCAACCGATCCTCAACGTCATAGCGGATGTCTTCTGAGTCAATCTTCCAGAAGTTTTCGATTTCGTCGCGGTTGAGAGGGACAGCAGGTCGCAGCAGACGAAAGCCAACGCCGCGAGCAGGATCGGTGGTGAACCACCATGGGCTGCGTGGAAGGTTCGGATCATACTCCTTCCATTTTTCGTCGTCGGAGCCCATTCGAGCTGCGGAGCGACTGTTTTCGGCGGGGAATTCCCATGAGCCCCCCCGAACAACTCGTGGATCGGGCCGATCGGTGCGGACCCAGTCAGTGGCGGCATTGACAAGGTCAGCCGGGGCGTAGGGGCCGTAGCCATCAATCACCCATTCGGCGGCATTGCCGTGCATATCATACAATCCCCATGGATTTGGTTTTTTGCCGCGGACAACTCGGGTGCCCTTGCCTTCTGTGTTGCCAGCGAACCATGCGTAGTCCCCCAGTTGAGAAGCGTCGTTTCCGAAGGACCATGCGGAGTCGGTTCCGGCGCGGCAGGCATATTCCCATTCTGCTTCTGTTGGAAGTCGGAATTGCTGCTGTGTGATGGCGGACAACCATTTGGTGTATTGTTTGGCGGAGTACTGTGTCATGGAGACGGCCGGTTGTTGCGGGTCATCGCCATATTCGAAAGTGAAGTCAGGTTCGTAGAGCGGTGTGGGGGCCGTGATGGCATCGATGCGATTTTCGTCCGTCACCAGTCGTGTCCCGCGTGCCTGAAATTCCTTGAGGTGGCGGTAGAGCTGCATGTAGAGCTTGTATTCGGCCCAGGTCACTTCACATTCGCCGATCCAGAAGGGCTGCACAGACACTTTGCGGACAGGGCCTTCGTCATCCTTGCGTCCGGCTTCCGAGGCTGGACTTCCCATCTGGTACTGCCCACCGGGCACTGGAATCATGCGGAAGGTGACGTCGGTCCCGGGAATGGTGGTTGTGTATGGCACCAGCCATGTGTCCTGCCATGCGATGGCAGGACCTTCAGCGGGCTTTTCCCGAACGACGCCCGGGGTGACCGTGGCAGAAGTGTTTTCCTGAGCGGGTGCGGTGCCGGTGAGGCAGAGAGTCAGGCCGAGGAAAAGAAAAGCACGGTGCATGGAGCAGAACTTTCAGTAAGCGGAGACGGCAATCAACGTCCCTGGTGATGCAATCAGCGATTTGCTTCGTCCGGAGGATGATGGATTACCGGGAGACTCAGGATTGGAACAGGAGGACGGCATCGCGGTGTGTGGAGCGATGCTGCCATGTTGACAACGGATCCAGGAGCCAGCGTGGATCACTTTGGAGGGCCGGGCGGTCGAGGCGCGGCCTTGATGGGTTTCTTTTTGGGGGCTCCTGAACTGAAGACTCGCTGAATTTCTTCGAGAGATGTTTTTCCCTGGGCGACAAGGCGGATGGCATCTTTCTGGAGCGTCGTCTGTCCCTCAGCCTGCATTTGACGACGGATGGCATCCGGAGTGCGGTTGGTGGCGACGACTTCTTTCATCGCGTCGGTCATTTCGAGCATTTCGAACGCGGCGGCTCGACCGTGATACGGCACACCGGCACAGGGTGCGCAAAGCTCCTCGATGGTGACGGCCTTGGGATCATCAGGCGGCGGAGGTTGCGGTGCGCGGTAGAGCACGGTGGTTTCCGGGGGGAGCCCTAGTTTTTTCAGCAGCAATGGATTGGGGCGGAAGGCCTGTTTGCAATCGTCACAGAGCTTTCGAATGAGCTTCTGGGTAAGGATGCAGCGAAGGTTCTTCAGGACGAGATCGATACCGACCCATTCGATGATGCGGGTCAGAGCTTCGTATGGAGTGTTCGCGGGAATCTCCATGATGAAGGCGACTTTTTCACCGTATCGAAAAATGGTCTGGGCGTCCTGAGGTGACGTGAGCGGATTCATGAACAGCACATCGGCTTCGCGTCGCAGAATGCGGTCGAAGCTGAGTTCCAGATCGTGGCCGGGTTCGGGCTTGAAGTCGGTCACGTTGATCAATTCGCGACCGTGCAGATCGGCGAAATTGAAGACCTGGTAGAGGTAGGGGTCCACGCAGTGCAGAGCCACGATGGAGAGAGTGGTTGTGCCGGAATCCGGGGGGCCACAGACAAGCACGATGCCACTGCGTTCCGAGGTCATTTCCCGGATTTTCATCTTCATGGAATCGGGCATGCCGACGTCTGCCGGGCGCTGACGAACGACCTTACGATTTTCGATTTTGATACGAAGCTTTTCTGCACCGCCAGCGACCGGCGCAGTATCAATCATCAAATGAAACTGCAGCTTGTCAAACTCGACCTTGATCCCGCCAGTGTGCGGTGTTTTCCGATCGGCGGGGTCTAAACCGGCGAGCAGCTTGACCACCTGAATCATGGCCATGCCTTTGGGGCCGGGAAGTGCTGCTGCGGGGACGGGGATACCATCCACCATGAATCGGGTTGCGACGCGTCCCTCGCGCGGCTCCATATGAATCGTATGAGCACGCCGGGACATGGCATCGGAAATGAGTTGTTTGACGGGAACGAGCGCCGCCTGAACCAGCTTTGCATGAGCCTTGAGATTGGCTTCACGACCGAACAGCGGTCCCTGAAACAGCACCTGTTCAATTTCTGGTGCCTCCTGGTCGGGGTTTTGCCCTTTTGCAGGTGCCGGCTTCTTCGGGTCTGGCTTTTTGGGGTCTGGTTTCCCAGCCATGTGCGAGTCTTCCTGAAACGGATGGAAAGGCGTCGATGAGCGAGTGGATCAGGCAGCGTGGACGGTTGCAGTCCGGTCTGCGAAGAAAAAGTCCGGCAGAGCCCGGGATGTCCTGAACGCTGTTTCAATCGACAGTCTGTGGCGGCGACCCGCAGTGAACACTGCCTGCCACCGCCGCTGTTCACAATTTACGTGAGATTCCCCGCTGATTCCACTGCTTCGGGGGCAGATGTTGCCTGACAGGAGAAAACAGGTGTCGGCAGAACTATGGCGGGGGGCCGATCCAGTGCCTGGCCGGCCGAGGAAATGGCGAGATAACTGGTGGCTCTGGGTGGCTTGGTTTCCGATTGTTCCTGAAAGAACGGATTGGAGGATTCTGCCTGAATTGAGGGGAACAACGGGAATGGGTGTTTCGAGGCGGGAACTCTGGGTGCGATGCCGCCCTGCTCCTACGCCCGATCAGGTGAGGTTGAGGCTGGAGATGGAAGCCCGGGGGTGGGGATGTTGCGGTGCTGCCGCGACCGGTGTTCGGGGTGTGTCCCCGATGACTTCGGCATAGCTCTGGAAGCGGCGGGCGGTGTGTCCCCGGCGCGGGGTGCAGACGAGCGGTGGTGTGTCCCCGGCGCGGGTTGTGTGCGTCAATTGCCCGCAATTGATGCCTAAAGCTGTGTCCCCGTTGCTGCCACGTGGTAGGTCCCCGGCGCCGCTTATGGTGTGTCCCCGACCGGTGTGCTTGGTGTGTCCCCAGGCACTTCCGGATGGCGTTGTTTCGTTGCGAATGCTGCGGGATGTTCCGGTTTGCGGGATGGGAATGATTGTGCGTGTATTATCGGAGAGTCAGAATTTTCGGGCGGGTGCTTTGGCAGCGCTGCCCTGCCCTCGCTCGCGATCTGGCGGGGTTGTGGATGCGGTTGGAAGCCGCGTGTAGGGCTGTTGCGGTGCTGCCGTGACCATGATCGTGGTGTGTCCCCGATGACTGCCGGATGGCTGCTGGAACTGGTGGGTGGTGTGTCCCCGGAGCGGGTTCCCGGCGCGGGTTGAAGGCGAGCGGTGGTGTGTCCCCGATGGCTTTTGCTGCTGCCTTGTGGTGTGTCCCCGGTCGCCAGCCGGGCAGTGTTGCGGGAGGTCACTGGTTTGCGATTTTCGATTGCCGGTGTGTGGTTTGCCGCGTTGGATGTGGCTGTCTGGTTCAGTGCTGTGCCGGCGTGGAAAACTGCAGTTTGAGCATCATGGATTTGACATCGCAGGCGTGGATCTGGTCTTGTTCGATCGCACGATTGGAGCAAATGAAGATGGGGCCGTCCTGGTCCAGGCGGAGTGGATCCGGTAGCCGCCCGTGGCTGCCACGAACAATGTCCGCGCGGAGGCCGATGACGTCCATGTAGTAGCGGAAGCCGAGGAATTTTTTCAGCAGTGTGGCGGCGATTTTCAGTCGGGGAAAACGCAGGTCCGGGTTGATCAGAAGTTCTGCGGGGTCGTAGCCGGGTTTGCGGTGAATGTCCACAGTGCGGG